>JANMHA010000289.1:0-20027 GCA_031374925.1 Pirellula sp.
GGGAGCGATGCGAAAAAGCGTCGCTCTTACCAGAATTTCCAAAGAAAATAACGATGCCCTTTCATTCTTCGTGTCGCCAAATCGGCGGTTCGAATTGGAAAAAACGCGGAGAAAGCCTTTTCCGGACAGACACTAGCTAGCGACCCCCACGCCCTTCGTAAACTCAGGGACGTGCCACACGATGGTGGGCTCCTTGCGAATAATTTCACAGCCTAGGAGCGAAAGGCGACACTAAAGATAATTGAATAGGCTCAGCTGAGAAGCGTTTCCAAGCAGTTTCAAACTCGCTTCATAAGCCGCTTGTCTTGCTTGAAGCTCGGTAATGGTCTTAGCCAAATCCGCATCAAAGTTTCGGGATTCGTCCGCTTTCAATTCGACTTGGTTGTCTTCTTGGAGGGTTTTCAGGTCATCAATGCGTTGCTGCTGAACGCCAAGGGATCCACGGCTTAGCGAAATCCTGGACAAATCTGCATCGACTAAATCCACGGCTCGTGCGATTGCAGAGGTATCTTTTGCCGAGATCGCTTCTCGGAGGCGAATCAAGGAGTTAAAGACTCCTTTTACCTCTTGAGGATTTGGATCTTGGCCTACGAGCGTGTACGTCGTTCCTACGAGCGAAACTTCCGCCTCAAGACTTCCTTTTGGAACCAAACCAAGTCCGGAGGCAGCTTGGCTACCGCCTGCGTTTCTCACTTTGATGGGGCCAGGGGTCGTTGTTAGTGGCGGCCCAAGCGGATTGGGTACATACACGGGAGAGGTGATTGTAATCCCATTGCCGACAGCATTGATACTTGCAGTTAATTTCGTTGCAGGATCTTGATTGCTGACGTGATTGTTGATGCGATCCAGCGCGTCCTGGACTGTTGTCGTACCCACCAAATCGATGGTGAATTCACTACCGTCGTTTCGCTGAATCGACAGGTCAGGTCCATCTGCGAAATGAATGCCTTGACCGAAATTCAATTGGTCCAACCGCAATTGCTCGTGAAAGGTCCGCAATCCCAGTCTTTCTGCAAGATTGCCGGTGCTCTCGCCAATCGAAAAGTCAGCCCCGCTTTGTGTCGAACGTATCCTTAGGTAACGCCCATCCGGAGTGATGTCTGCGCGAATGGAAGCACCCGAACCGTTGATGGTGTTTGTCAAGTCCTCAATAGTAACGGCCGTACCAAGCAGAATATTGTAAGTCTTTCCATTTTGTTCGATACGAATTCCATCGTTGGCAATCAAACCCGTGTTCCCATTGAGCTGGGAGAGAAGGGTTGTCGGCCGAAGGATTGGGTCGAGCGACGTACCAGTAATGGGAAGTGGGCCAGGCAGAGTCTCTGTCAAAATTCCCAAGTCCCTTACCGTTCTTCCCGTCCCGGATTCAAGAATATGCAATTGCCCGGGTCCCCCGTCCGCGTATCCTGCAACGAGTGCCCCGTTGTTGAGACTGAAACGCACGTTGCGACCGCTCAGTGGTGCGGCGTTGTTGACGCGATCTATCACATCGTCTAGTGTTTCTGCACCGGAAAGTTCGACGGTTACTCGCTCAAGACCATTCGACAGTTGGATTGCGCCGGGTGAAATACCCTGTCCGCCATTGAGGTCCGATAGTCGGGTTCGACCGATGGCGGCGGGATTCAAATCGACGCGGGAAACGACACCATCGGAAATCAGACCGAGGGCTTTTTGGCCGGTCACATTATGCGCAATGTATTCGCCGGTATCGGCGATGGTCAACAAGTCGAGATCATTTCCTGCAAATTGGATGGTGTCGTTCAACTTGGACACAGTTGGTGAGTCTAATTTTCCCCCAGCGAATAAGTAACGATCTTGGTATCGCGTGTTTGCCGCGGCAGTGAGGCGGTCTAGGGTCGCGTTGATTTGATTAATCCATCCTTCACGTTCGGCGTCACTATTAACGTTTCCAGCGCTCTCGACGCCTAGGCCACGAATCTCATTCAATGAATCCTGGACGTTACCCAGTGTCGATTCCGTTACATTGAGGTAGCTCTGCGATGAATCTAGATTTCGGAGCGTTTGATCTCGAAACTCTAGGTCGCGCTGAATCCCGATAACGCGGATGGCCGCTGTCGGATCCTGGCTTGGCAGATCGAAGCGTCGTCCCGTGCTGAGTTGATCCTCGAGTTGCTGGATTCCCAGTTTGCTTACCTGGACTTGGTAAAGCGAACGGTAGCGAGAAAGGGCGTCGCTCGTTCGGCCAGCAACAACAGGATAAAAGGAATTTAGCATGGTTCGATGGATTTTCGCGAGCTAGATGATATTGACCAACGTATCCAGCATTTGCGATGCGACGGTAATCAGTTTCGAAGTTGCCTGAAACGCACGTTGATAGAGGAGCATCTTGACTGCTTCTTCGTCCAAATTGACTCCCGAGATGCCAAGGTGTTGGGCTTCAAGTGTTTGCTGGAAATTCCGAAGTCCATCTGTGATGCCTTTCTGAGAATTGATTTCTCGCGTGGTGCCTGCGATCATTTCGTCATAAAGGGCATTGATGCTTCTCCCACCGAGTAAGTCCGTTGATTTGGAAAAGGCTTCTGCAATTTTGATCGCGTTGTCCGCGCCATTACCAACACCCTTGAGGCTGGCGGCGAGCAAGGTTGGGTCTGCAACAATGGAAGGGCGGACTTCGATCGTCGAAGCCGAGTCACCTCGGAAGAAGGTGTTGATCCCAAGAGCCGCCAAGGCACCGCTTGTGTCGCTTGCGAAACTAAACTTGATGGCCTCCGAGTCGGATTTGATCTCGAACCGCCCATCGTTGGTAATTCTCGCGCTAATCCCGTCGATGCCATCGATGGAAGCGGCTAACTGTTGTGCGGTCGTATCGCTTGGAAGTCCTTGTTGACGAACAAGAATATCAAACGTTTTCGTTTTGCCAGTCTTCCCATCTTTGACTTCGATCACAAACGAGCCATTGTCGATGTCCAAATTGGGGTTGGATTGTTCGATGGGACCGAATGTGTTTTTCACGATGGACTCGCCCGTCGCAATACCAACTCCTTTTAGCCCCTGACCTTGCGAATGGAGACGATTGACCACACGAATAACATCCGAGGCTAGCGAGTCCAGTTTCCCTTTGAAACCCGAAGATGCCGCAGTATTGGCTGTTTCATAGAGTCCTTTTACTTTTCCGCCAGTCACCTTCAACCCAACGTCCGTGTCGACCAATCTAATCTCTAGACTGCTGATTGGACCGTTGGTGTTCAAACCTGCCTTCACTTCACGGGGGATTCCGTTGCTTACGAGATAATCGCCACCCACAAAAACCGTGACAGCTCCGGTCGGTTCCTCCGAAACCGTCGTGTCGACGAAGGTCGCGAGTTCATCCAAGGCTTTTAAACGTTCGTCTCGCAGTCCTACGGCATCGGAATTGGATAGAGAACCTCCCTCGACCTCAACAATGCGTTGATTCAGTTTAGCAATGCTTTGAACGATGCGATTGATATCGGTCGCGGCCGCTGAAATCTCAGTTTGATTGCGACTTGAGATGTCATCGACACTTTTGGAAAGACCTCTGAGTTGAGTTGCTAATTCCTGTCCTCGCGAAATGGCGAGTGTCCGAAAGGAGTCGCTGCCGGGTTGATTTGCAACATCTTGGAATGCGTTGGCAAAACGACTCAGGTTGGACGAGAAATCTTTGTCGGTTAGCTCGTTTATCAAACTTTCAATTTGAGAATTGGTCCCCTCCAATTGTTCTTGATAGGAAAGCTGGCTCTGGGTCTGACGGAGACGGTCGATTACAAAGCTGTCCAGTTTCTGTTGGATCCCAACCGCTTGTACACCCTGGCCGATGACCAAATCGCCTGACTTGTATCCCCGAGCTGGGGTTTGAATAAGCTCCTGGCGAATGTAGCCAGGTGTGTTAACGTTCGCAATGTTGTTGCCGACAACCTGCAACCCTACCTGATTGACACGCAGCGCGTTGGACGATCCCTGAATGGCACTGAATAAGCTCATGCGTGACTTCCTGCCCGCATTGTGATAGCGGCTGTGTGGCGATCAAGGGTCATTCAATCATCTTTGTCTTTCCACTCTAGGCAGCTTCGTCAATTAAAAAACCACCTTCTTGTGCGTGCGATTCGTTAGGTGAATACGTCGCCCTGTCCATCGAGCCCGTTGCAAGAATCAAGAGCAACTCCGTCACAAACGACTTGGACTGATAGGCTGTCACCCACAAGCCCATGCTCAATTGCTGGATTCGACTTACCTGATGTTCAAGGTTGGCGATTCGATGGGTCCAAAGGGCGGGCCATAGCGAATCCAGCTGTACGGAAAGTCCTTTGAGACTATGCGTTCCGAACCCCAATGTGTTGGCAAGTCGCAACAGCTCTTGTCGATCGTCCTTACAACTTTGAATCTCAGCATGGATACTTTCGCTGGCTGAACTCAGGTTCGCAATATTCGAATAATCGCCAACTAAGTAGTCCGCCTGGACTTGACTAAGAATCGACTCCCATCGGTCGAGAACTTCACTAAACCGATCCAACCATCGTCCTGTATCGTTTATTAATATTGGAATCATTGTGATGTTTAAGATCCGGGGGGCAAAAAAGCGTTCATCCCCAAAGGAGGGGATGAACGCATTTAAACGTCTTAGGAACGGTACAAACTAACTCTAGAACGAGAACGTCATACCGAGGTCTAGACCATGAAGAAAGAATGTGTCCGTCACAAGTCTAGCCCCAGGTGCGGCCAGGTTGCCACCAATGTTGGCGATGTCCACATTGCGATCGATTTGGTCGCCTGCCATCGCGACGCTTGGGAACACGAGGAGTGTGTACCCAACTCCCAACTGTGCTCGTCCCAGTTGGTATTTCATCTTGGCATTAGCCTCGGGCAAGAACGTAAACTGGTTTCGGACAATCGTTCCGATGTTGCTATTCTGTGCGAATAGCCCTCGAGCTTCGTTAGCGTTTGCACCACCAGGGGCAACTTCCGTGTATCGACCGCTGATCGTGCTGGACTGACGAACGTTGCCCAGTGCGACTTTGCCCATTGCCGAGAACGTGAAGCGTCCCTTTGAGACTTCGTTTAGCAAGCCAATATGGCCGCCATGAAACTGGTTCTTGGTCCCAAAAGTATCTTGGGTCGTAATCACGGTACCGTTTTGAATCGTATTGGTGATTCCATCGGTAAATTGGCTCCTGAGTCCAAGTTCACTGTCCATTCGAACAAACGTGTAGCCGCCCAGCAAATCGACTCGACTTCTACCATCTCTTAACAGCAAAGCTCTACCGTACACTTCACCTGCCACGAGATCCAAGTCGTTTTTAACTTGGATTGTACCGGTGTTCGCACCGTTCACTCCCGCACTCACATTGACCAAAAAGGTATCAGGAGCTGGGATGGAAGCGTTGAAAAACGGTATGCCGGTTGAGTTTCCGCCATTCGTGAAAGTCTTATTGGTGCCATCGGTGAGAATTCCCCAACCGCGAGCACCCATCCCGAAGTTTTGATTGCAATCGGCCCATACACCCATGTTGAGCCGCATACCAACCACCATTTCATTGCCGATTGGAGTCGTTGGGCCACCAGCCAAGGGAGTGGTTGGAAGTACGGACGGGTTGTTCCCACCTACGACCAGTGGACCTCCGCCGAACTTTTTAGGCCACCACAAAAGCGTTTCGCTTTCGAACCAGCCAGAAGAATTGTCTGAGCAACCGCTGCCAATGCCTGATGAGCCGCACGGTGCAGCCCCACTGGAACCGGCATATTCCGAAATCCCCATGGATTGGGAACCGTAGGATGCATTCCTGAATGTGCTGTTGGAATAGGACTCGCCCACCCCATCGTCTGCGACCACGTTCGAACGAAACGCAGCTGGTCGAGCGTCTTGTCCTAGTGCGGCTTCAGTTGCAGTTTCATGTACGCCGCCGTCACCGATGCGACCAACGCTCGAGATGGGGCCTGAAGTGTAATAGTCTTGCCCATATGTGCTCGCGGAACTACCAGTTCCACACAGAGAGGCAATAATCAGGGTCAACTTAATTCGGTTTTTTCTCATAGTTTCTTTCTCGCTAAGCGATGGCTTGCGTACCGTTCGCATAATTGGATCGGTCAGAACCGTAGGAATCTGAGGATAAAAGGGAATATGCGGTACATCTTTCGCAAACCTCCCAAACCACCCCGAACGGATTTTCGTGTTCAAAAAGCCCAAACTAAGACTCTTTGGAACGAATGCCCAGCTGAAACCAAAGACGGTTTCGATTGCCAGGCTTACAATAGAACCAAACCGGCCATCGGAAACTGCAACGAACTTCATCCCGGCAGGCTGGCGGGACCTACTCAAGATCATCCATGTCCAGTTTGATTGACCCTGCACCCGACAAACCATCCAAGACCGTAATCGCCCAAGCGGGCGGCGATCGCAAACTTCACTTGCCCAGCCGTCCGCATGTGTCCTCCGGTTGGTCACTGCCTGGCGTTGCTCAATTCAAGATCAATCAATGGCTGGAACAAACGCGGGCCGTGAATGCATGGGAAAACCACCGGCGAGAATTGACCGAACCGCAGTTGCGCAAAGAAGCCTTGTCGCTGGTCTACCGATCCAAAAGTGGCGAACCGCTTTCGTCCTTGCTCCCCGAAGCGTATTCGTTGATTCGCGAGTCCGGGCGTCGGGCTCTCAACATGCGCCACTACGACGCGCAGATACTCGGGGGTATCTGTTTGTTTCACGGCTGCATCGCGGAGATGCAGACCGGCGAAGGGAAGACGCTAACTGCCACATTGCCTCTGGCTCTGCACTCATTGGTCGGAAAGGGCGCTCACCTTGCTACGGTCAATGACTACTTAGCCGAACGAGACGCCGAATGGATGAAGCCGCTTTATGATTTGCTCGGCGTACGGGTTGGCACCGTTTTGACACCGCACGATCAAGACCAACGAAGAAAGGCATATGCCGCCGATATTACCTACGGGACAGCCAAAGAGTTTGGCTTCGATTTCCTTCGAGACCGCTTGCTTATGCGGGCGCAAGGACGAGCTGTCGATGACTTCCTTGGCAGCGGATCCCAAGAGCGTTGGACGTCGGCTGGTGAACAACCCGTTCAGCGCGGCATGCATTTTTGCTTAGTGGACGAAGCCGATAGCATCTTGATCGACGAAGCGAGGACGCCACTGATTATCGGCTCGCTGGGTGATGAGTCCCGTGAAGTCGTTATCTCCACCTTCAAATGGGCTGCGGAGCACGCTCCTTCGTTTGTGCTAAAGGAACACTTCACTATCGAGGAAGATACCCGCAAGATTGAACTGACCTCCAAAGGACGTCAATACGTTCGATCCATTCCTCGAAACGAAGATATCCGATTGGCAGCTCTCGTCGACTTGTACGAGTACATCGAACGCGCCATCAAAGTCCATCGCGACTTTCACTTGGAGCGACAGTATGTCGTCGTCGACGACGAAATTGTAATCGTCGATGAATTCACGGGACGGCTCGCAGAAGGGCGAAAGTGGCGTGACGGAATCCACCAAGCTATCGAAGCCAAGGAAAAAGTCGAAGTAACTGTGCCTACGGGACAAGCCGCCCGGATCACTGTTCAGGATTTGTTCTTGCGATATCGATACCTGGCTGGCATGACGGGTACAGCGGCAAGCAGCGCTAGTGAACTTCGCCGCATTTACAAGACGCCTGTCGTACAGGTTCCGACCAATCGCCCACCCAAACGGCATCGGCTTCCCGACATTGTTTGCGGCGACATGACTGAAAAATTTCAGGCCATTGTCCAAGAAGTGCTCAAAGTTCATGACATCGGGCGACCCGTCCTGATCGGAACTCGTTCGATCGACAAATCCGCCATCCTGGCCGAGATGCTTCGCAAGGCAGGCGTCCAGGTCCAAGTCCTAAACGCACACGAAATCGAACGCGAGGCCGAGATCGTTTCCAACGCTGGCCATCGCGGCCAAGTCACAGTAGCAACCAACATGGCAGGCCGTGGGACCGACATCAAACTTGAGGATGACGTTCGAGAAATCGGTGGGATGATGGTGATTTGTACGGAGTTGCACGATGCTGCTCGGATCGATCGGCAATTGATCGGTCGATGTGGCCGACAAGGTGACCCAGGTACCTATCGGCAGTATTTGTCCATGGACGATGATATTCTCAGAAACGGTTTTGGCACCAAACCTGCCGAAAGGCTAAAATTGAAAGGAAAATCCGGCGGATCGCTCAACGGACAAGCGGCACAATTCAGGACTGCCCAGCGAAAAGTTGAGCGGAAACACTTCCGAGACCGGATGGCATTGCTGTATCACGAGAAGGAACGAACTAAGATTCAAAGGGAGATGGGACAGGATCCCTATTTAGATACCGCAGAATGACGCATTCTGCAGAGAAGCTTTTCAACCGCGGCGACGATGAACTTGCTCAGTAATTCAGTAACCGTAATTACTTTACAGCAACCTCGATTGCGCAAAGGCTCCTTCGCCAGTCTCATCGGGGCAACGCCCCTTCTAGACGTTTTCGTGGCGGGCCCCGAAAATCAACTTGTGGTGGAATGCCTATCCCCCTACGGTATTGAGCAACTGGTTTCGCGGTCACCCCTATACCTTTATGGTCCCAGTGGGGCGGGAAAAACCGCTATCGCCTTAACCATTGCTGCTCGATGGACCAACGAGGCCAGCAACCGAACTGTCACTCTGACCAGTGGATCAGACTTTGCTAAGGCCTTTACGCGTGCCATCGAAGCCGATGACATGGAGCGATTTCGCAAGCTCCATCGACAATGCAACTGCTTAGTCGTGGACAATATTCACGAATTGGCAACCAAGCCCGCGGCGCAAGCGGAAATGGTTTCGACCATGGAACGATTGACGAGCGATGGTGGCGCCATCATCGCCACTGCCCAAGAGCTCGCAAACCTGGTGCCAAAATTGCGATCGTCGCTGTCCAGCCGTCTCAATGGCGGGCATAGCCTGCCTATCTCTTTGCCGTGCAACGAGACACGGCTTGAGATCATGCGACTTCTGGCTGCAAGCTCAAAGATTGAAATCACCGATCAAGATCTAGACTCGATCGCATGTCAACTGCAGGATGGGATGTCGCCGCTGCAACTGCGAGGCATTTTAATACGTTGGTCTCACCAAGATCGTGTTAGCCCAGACCGGACCCAAAAGGAATCCAAGCGGCTGATCGATAAGCTGGTGGACTCGCAAATTGCAAAAGCTCCATCCACCTCGGACATCGCGAAAGCGGTTGCCAGAGAAATGCAAATCACGTTGGAGCTGTTACGAGGCCCAGGACGCAAATCAAGTGTGGTCCGCGCTCGCGGACTGGCGATGCTATTGATGCGTCAATGGACAGATGTTTCTTTTCAAAACATCGGCGAGTACTTCGGTGGTCGCGACCACACAACGGTCATGCACGCTTGCCGAAAAACAGAAGAGGATTTGACCAAAGACTTGGACCTCGAACGCATGGCCGATCGAATCCGTCAAAAACTCAAGACATAAAGACACGCCCTAAGCGCAACTCGTGTGGCACGCTCAGAGCGATAGCGATGGGCGTGGGAACGACAGCAAATGTTTCTAGCGATTCACCACGCCCTTCGTAAACTCAGGGACGTGCCACACGGTAAACTCAGGGACGTGCCACACGCTGCTGGGCGCTTTGCAATGCCATCGAAAAAACCATTCGTGCGACTGAAAGTTCTTGTACAATACGTCGGTGACTTACTTTTGAACCCCCGCAATGGCCAATCAAGAAATGAAGCTTTTTTCAATTCCATTTGTCATTATCATTCTCTGCACGTTTTTTGCTTGGCTGGCCGTACCTTTGGTGTCTTGTCCGCATTGCCTGCTTGCGCAAGAAAAAACAACGATCGATTCACAGCAAGAAATGGACAAATCCGCTATCGTTGTCCCCTTGCTGCATGACTACGACCAAGCTATCGAAAAAGCCGAGAAACTAGATCGACCCATTTTGGTCATTCTAGGCGCCGAGTGGTGCGGGCCCTGCAAGCAACTGGAAAGAGAACTCCAGCAACCGATCGCCGAAGCCATCTTTCAAACGTGGGTTGTGGTCAAAGTCGATATCGACGAGGAGGTTGCACTCGCAAAAGAGTGGCAAGTCAGAGCAGTCCCAGCGTTTCGGATCCTCGGTGTCGATCAAGAAGTTGCTGCAAGCAACGAAGGCTTTGGCGGCCTCAAGAAATTGCAAACATGGTTGACTGAGAATTTTGATTCCGCCAACCCCAAAACGCAACGATTGCTCCGCGATGACAAGCCGGTGGATTCCAAAGTCGTCGTTGAATTGATAGCCATGCTTCGCGATAGGAGACCAGCCAATCGCAAGCTCATTGCGGACAGGCTGGCCAAAAACAAAGATTTGTCAGCAAGGCCGCTTGTGGATGTCCTGTCGGCAGGAAATCTATCGCAAAAGATTTCAGCTCTTGAGATACTTGAGAAATGGTCGGCTCCAATTAGTGGTATGGACCCATGGGAGCCCGATACGATCAGCGCGGAGCGATTGGCGATCCTTGGAGATTGGATTCGTAACTAAGCCGCGGCATGGCTATTTATAAAGCTGATGGTCGATCTGCTCAGGTCCCACATTGTCACTTTCGGCAAGATTGATCTGCTTGACGCTAAAAGGGTTGCTGCGGAAATCCTACTCGCACTCGATTCGCTGAGTCTAAAAGTGCTCGAACGCGTTTTCCTTCTTCGCCACCGATTACTTGTTCGGTTTTGATGTCATTATAGGAAGACAAATCAAACCTTGCGACCAAACATTTGGATATTTATTAAGCTGGTGTTCAATTCGTTTAGCTGGCAGGAATCGGAGTCTCCAAATTCGGTGGCGTTGCCCGAATCGTGTCATCAACTCCGTTATTTTTTGCCTAACATTTTTCTGCCGAGGGTCTTCACAGTGACTTTCGGGGTTCTATTCCTCAACCGAAGTCAAGATCCTTGAGAAATCGTCGGTCGAATCGCTAGTCTCGACACTTGGGTGCCGGATACAATCAGTGCGAAGATGAATTCTCACGAATTCAGCAGCGCAACAAAAACCGCGAACGAGTTTATCGACATGACAATTAAGATCAACAAGGGCCGAGCTCTTGATTCCCTCAATATGACGCCGCTCATCGATGTGGTGTTTTTGCTGCTCATCTTTTTCTTAGTGGCCACCCGATTCGCGCAAGACGATCGGGAGTTACCTGTCCAATTGCCATCGGCCGCAAGCGCCGTCCCCATGACGGCAGAGCCGACTGAGCTGGTCGTGAACGTGGACGCAACCGGACAATACATGATTCTCGGCCAACGGATGGCGCTTGATAAAGTCGAGTCCACGTTGCGGCGTGCCGTTGCCGATAACCCTATCAACCAAATGGTCATTATTCGCGGGGATCGCAATGTCGCCTTCCAAGCGGTCGTTTCGGTGATGGATCTGTGCACCAAGTTGAAAGTTCCATCCTACAAAATTTCGACCGAGTCGGAGGCGGGATCTTGAACGGAGTTGCGAAGAGGAAAAAATCCGGGACCGGGCTTTGGGCTCTGGACGCCGCGTTATTGTTGCTTGGGATGATGGTCTTGTTAATGGTGTTGAGGCTCTTGCGGTTCGACGAGCCAGATCCCCTCTACAATGCTTGGCTGTACCTTCTGGGGGTTCCGACCGTATTGATTGCGACCTCGATGATCACACGAGTTCTTGCCAATGAGTTGGTTGAGAAATCAGTTCAGCTTGGGTTCTTGATCAGCGTTGGGGTGCATTTGTTCCTGGTGCTCTTTGCCGTCAATGTGGTTTTGTTCAGTAGCAATTCGCCTACGCAAATACAGAAAGCTGCGGTTGTTAAGGCATCGAGCAAGTCGTTAACACCGCAGTACTTTCAACCAACGAGTACCAATACAGAATCAAGGCCCGACTATTTGAAACCGGTCAAAACAGAACAAAATGCTGCCCAATCTACGTTGGATCCTTCACAACGTCCTGACGAGTCGGCTAAGTTGAATATCGAGGTGGCCAAAAACGAGATCAAGCCCACGCTTACAGAGAAGCCGTTTAACAAACCGAGAAAAGAAGCCTCCCCAAGCCAACCCACCATCTCATCCACCGCCAAAAAAATTGACCGGCCTGATCCAAGCAAAAGTTTGGACCAATCGCAGAATGAGATTGAAGTCCCCAGTCTGAAATCTGCGCAGCCGACCCAAGCACCCGATTTGCAGGCGGCGTCTACCGACACGAATCGCGTGGAAACTCCATCGCGGAAAAACAACACTCTGGCGGAAATGCCGAGTGCCAAATTGGACCTGGAAAGCCGCGTGAATCAAGGGACCCGCGAAGGAGTTCCGAAGAGCACCAAGGCTCGAGATGAAAAGAGTACGAACCGAGAATTGGAAAAAGCACTCAATCGTACAGCCAGCGATTTGCCTGATCTTCCCAGTCTGTTGAAGCGTAGTTCACGGCAGACATCTGACTTGGACAAGCCGATGTTGGCCGATGTTCCGGTTCCCCAATTAGGTACTCCTTCTGCTAAGTCCAATTCTGAAAACCTGTCTGAGCGGAACATCGATATGCGATCTCGTTCCAGCGACGCCCGTGCTTCGGTTAGACAGAGTGTCGACATGACGAATTTGACTGGGGTGAACAAGATTGAGCCAAGCCTTGGCGGTCCAACTGCCAATCTAGGTAAGGTATCCAGCCCCAGCAAGGGCAAGACTTCCTTGCTTTCAGACAACACTTTTTTGTCGGATCCTCGTTTGGCCATGAGGGATATGGCTGGCGGACGGCGTCCAGATCCCGAGGTGGGTAACTCCCTTTCAGCACCCGCCGCAAGCCAGCCCGTTCCATCGATCGAAATGGAAGTGAGTGGTGCGCCCGATTCCAATGCCGATGTAATCAAAGCGATGTCGACTCGGAGTGAAGTTGGCAAATCGGATGTAGGCAAGCGATCTTCGAGCACCAACAGATTGGACGCGAAGGGAGGCGAAAAGTTGAGTCTAAGTCCTACACTTGGTGCTCCGGCCATCGAGATAGGTCGGGACGCTTGGGCGGCTCCGTTGTTGGATTCTCCTCGCAAGGGGCTCGATCCGCAGAAGCGGGAAATCACTTTGCCCGAGATCCGAGATGCGGACCTTACGATCGATCGGTTGCGAAGACCGGAAACAGGCGGCCCCAAGATAGCGAATTCGGCGGTACCCATTCCCGCCGCAGCCTTTTCGCAACGCTTGAAACGCAATCGGGAGCAAGAGGATTCGGCAGCAGAGCTCGGTCCGCTTGGACCACGGACTGAGCTGGCAATTGAAAGTGGGCTTGAATTTTTAGCCAAATACCAAAGGCCAGACGGATCGTGGCATTTGGAGGACTTTGGTGAACAAGTGGATATTCGAAGCGAAACGGCGGCGACGGCTTTAGCGCTATTGTCGTTCCAAGGGGCGGGTTACACGCATCGTCAATTCAAGTATGAGAGTGTCTGTGGAAAAGCCTTAGATTGGATGATTCAGAATCAGCGACCTAACGGTGACCTCTACGTCCGAACGGATCCAAAATCCGATGGAAATGCTTGGCTTTATAGTCATGCGATTGCAACGTTGGCCTTGTGCGAGGCCTTCGGCATGACGCAGGACGAGTCGATTAAGCAAAATGCTCAACGCGCGATTACTTTTTTGGTTCAGAGCCAAGACCCGCAGGGAGGTGGTTGGCGGTACCAACCCAAGATCGGTTCCGATACGAGCGTCACAGGCTGGTGCATGATGGCGCTCAAGAGCGCCGAACTCTCGGGGTTGGACGTTTCCAAAGAAACTTACCGCAGCATTTCAAAATGGCTCGAGGGATCGCAGGCAAGCGAAACGCAAAAGTACCTTTACCGATACAATTGGCAGGCAACAGACGCGCCTGCGACGCGGCACGGGCGATTGCCGACTCCCGTCATGACGAGTGTGGGCTTGTTGA
This sequence comes from Pirellula sp., assembly GCA_031374925.1. Lineage (GTDB taxonomy): Bacteria > Planctomycetota > Planctomycetia > Pirellulales > Pirellulaceae > JBKCUI01. The sequence continues at coordinate 13,892 of JANMHA010000289.1, forward strand.
TGCGTTTGTATCTCGGTTGGCGGCGAGACAATCCGGATATGCAACGGGGGACGGACTGGTTGATGGAAAGACTGCCAGCCGAAGGGACAATGCAGAATCCACAGCGGGACACCTATTACTGGTATTATGCAACTCAAGTCATGTTTCACATGGGAGGTGAACGCTGGAAGGCGTGGTATGGCAGCCTATACCCCATTTTGATTCGAACACAAAAAATGGAGGGAAACTATACCGGATCCTGGGATCCAAATGGGCGAATTCCAGACGCGTGGGGGCGATTTGGCGGTAGACTTTATGTCACAACCCTGAATTTGCTGTCGCTGGAGGTTTATTACAGGCATCTACCCATCTACGAGGCGACGGCCGATTGAACTTGACAATCTCGTGCTTGGGAGAAAGATAACGGGGGATGGGGCTCCTGCCGAACCTGCGTCGCATGGGTTCGGCAGGAGCCCCACCGTCCTGGACCATGATTTTGTTGGTTAGAGTCGATGCGACGATGTTACCAGGGACCGTTGGTCCCATTTGCAATACAATGCGGCTTTTCTTCGATCGAGAAGACAAGTCGCAATTTTTTTTAGCGTATTAGGACATAGGAGTGCACGATGAGCGACTACGTACCGATGACCCGGGACGGGTACAATCGAATCAAAGCTGAAGTAGAGCGTCTTGAAAACGACGAAATGCCCAGAATATCGGAAAAAATTGCCGAAGCCCGAGCCGAAGGGGACCTTAAGGAAAACGCTGAGTACCACGCTCAACGCGAAAACCAGGGGATGGTTCAGTCCAAGATCAACGCGCTAAAGACTAAGCTTAGCAATGCGCACATTATCGATACTTCGACGTTGCCCAAGGATCGAGTTGGATTCGGAGCCACGGTGAAGGTTAAAGATCCATGGGGCGACGAAGAGGAGTATACCCTCGTCGGTGCAGGCGACGAAGATTACGAGGTCGGTCGCATTCTATCGAGCAGTCCATTCGGAATGGCGCTGGTTGGGAAAAAGGTCGGAGACAAAGTGGAGATTCAGGCTCCGCGTGGCAACCTCAAGTTTGAAGTTCTTTCGATCGAGTTTAAAGACTGATGGCAGATGAATCCAAGGATGTTCGAGGTTCGGGTGGCCCACAAAAGGATGTTTCCCTTGGGCCAGCTTGTTTGATCGTGGTGGTGATTGGCGCGATTTGCCTTAGCGTTGGCATGATCGCGATGGCAGCCATGATGTCGGGCAGCAAAGGTCGACAAGCCGCCTACACCGTTCGGGAATCGCTCATTCCCTGGATTGAACAATCATCGCTTAGCAAGCTAGATCAGCAGATTATCGTCGAGCGACTCAACGACCTATCCATTGCGATGGAGCGCGAGGAGCTAACGACCCGCCAATTGTCACGCCTCGCCTTGCGACTGAGCGACAGCCCAGTTTTGCAGTGGGGAGTTGTAGAACAATTGATTGGGGCAACTAAAGTGTCCGCCATGACCGAAGTCGAAAAACAGGAGTTTCGTAAAGAATGCGATCGATTATTGCGGACTGCTTCGGAAGGGAAATTGAACATTCAAGACATGGAGTTTGCCGTTCAAAATGTTGCTACCAAGGACCAGAAGTCCGGGCGGCTCACGATTCGTGACGATACAAACGAAGATCGCTTGCGCGAGTTTCAGCGACGAATAACGGCGATTTCGGACAAGCAATCGATGACTCATGACGCGTTTGAGAAGAGCGTTTCGCAGGTCGTCGTCGGGATGATAGAGGATGCGCTGTCAAAGAAAGAGTAAGAGTGGGTGAACTTGGAGCCACTATCGATTGATCTCGTTGATCACCATTAGCACATCTAGCGGATCGATACTTCCATTGCGATTGACGTCGACGAACGGCAGAGTTCGGTCCAAGTTGGGATTGAGCGCCCGTGTTCCATTGAGGTTAATTTCATTGATGATGGCGAGAACATCGAGCGGCTCCACATCATGATTGTTGTTCACGTCGAAAGGGTTGATCGGGTTGGTCCAATAGGCAGGATCATTGTCGGTAATGACGATATCGACCGAGGTCGCGATGACTCCGTTTCCGGTTGCGGTGATTCGAACCGAACGTCGGCCTTGCGGCGCAAAATCATCGACGGCACTGACTGGAAACGGGACGCTCAACGAGCCCGCGGGAATGACGACCGTAGCGGGAATTGTCAATTGGTTTGGTTCGCTGGCCGTAAGTTGTAGGGTTAGGCCGCCGGCAGGGGCTGGTGAACGAATCGAGACCTCTGCTTGGGTTGTGCGGAGGGCCGGATTCTCTTCGTTGACTTCGTTCGACTGTAGAACGAGTGCAAGAGGTTGGTAGTCGGTAACGGTCAAAGAAACGGTTCCAGCTTCGTAGCCTGCCGAGGAGGCGGTCAGAATGACAATCTGCGATCCATCGAACAAGGCATCATCGATTGCGTCTACGCCAACCGTGATGCTTGCTGAGCCAGCAGGAATCACCACGGACGATGGCAGGTTGGCTTCGCTTGTGTCATTGCTGGATAGCTGAACGGTGATGCTGGTGCTGATGTCCGTATTGGAGCGAGTAACCGTCAGCGTAGCTGCACCTGAGCCGGCGTTTTCCGCGAAGGTCGTTCGGTTGAGTGAGACTAGGATTTTTTCACGGTCCAAAACGTCGACTGTGACGTTTTTGGAAGCGATCGAACCAACCGATGCGGAAATCAATACTTGAACAGTCCCATCCAATAGTGCGTCGTCGATCGCCTGAGCGGACACCGTGGCGGTTGTTTGGCCAGCCGCGATAACAACCGATCCTGGCAGTTGCAATTCGGTGGTGTCGCTGCTGGCCAACGCGACTGTAAGTGCGACCGAAGTGTCAAAGCCAACCCGTCTTACGGTAACGACAGCAGCGTTCGCGCCAGCGTCTTCTGCTATGCTGTTTCTGTCGATGGAGAGTTCGAGGCTAGGCGGGGGCCCAACCGCGACAGTGAATTGTTGTTGACTGGTGCCTCCATCATCATCCGAGACGATCATCGTAACGGTGAAGTTGCCGATCTGGGCATAGGTATGGGTGCCAGAAAAGGCCCCGCGAGTATCGACTCCGGCGGAGCCTAAAGCCTCGATCGTCGCGTTACCGGTGTCCAGCGGGCTAGAGTCACCCCAGTTGATTGAATAGGTAAACGTCTCGGAACGAGGCGGAGTTGCTTGGTTCACTCCGAATCCAGGATCGGAAAACTGACCGATTCGGGCTAGCGTAAACGCTTGACCTTGTACAGCATTTTTGATTTGTTGTGGCGCGAGGCTCGGCGGAACGTTGGTGACATCCACCGTGATGGGAACGGACAACGTACCAAGTGTGGAGCCAGTTAGTTGAAGTTTGGCCGCAAATGAACCGTTGTCGCCGTAGACATGCGATGCATTTGACTGGACTTGTTGAGTGATGAACTGCCAACCAACATCTTGCATCCCAGCATAGTCCAAACGGGTCGGGAGTCTGCGACGGCCATTCTGCGTTTCAGGCGACATCACTGCAAGTTCACCATTGCTTGTTGTTCCAACCGCCCAATGACTCGCGTCATTCAACGGCACAGGCGATTGACCGGAAATGGCAACGGAATTGGGGCCGGTGAATCCGCCGGAAACTTTTGCATTCCAACTATTGGCTGTGCCAAAACCAAGCGAATGCAATATTTCGTGGGAAGCAACCGAGACGAAGTCAAATTCGTCGGGGTCTAAGCCTTCGGTCGTAAGGCCAAAATGCCACTTTGAGGTTGAGGAAAAGGTGACCGATCCACCCCAAGGCCCGAAGTCGGTAGCAGTGCTCGACAGCGCCCCCGTCTGACCTCGAGCTTTGACCGCGTCGATAAAGGCCTGGCTGGTCGAAGAAGCGGTAAAACCACCTTTTTCGCCACTTCCAATTTCCCCCACGTTCAATCCACGGGCACCGGCGAAGATTAAAATTTCGTTTGCTGGAATGACCAAATTGACTCGAGTATCCTGTGCGCCCGTACCTGGGTTTACGAACTTGGCCGTCCATTGACTTGTGCCTGAGGGTTGGATAGCGGTCAATTGATCTGAAAACTTCCGAATGATGGAGTCCGCAGCGAATTGCAGGCTATTTCGTCGTTCTTGACTCGCGAAAAATCCGGATGAGTCCGTGGAATAATCAAACCGGATCGACAACGGACCCGTCGAAGGAGAGGCACTAACATTGGCTGGGCTTGAAGTTCCATCTCCCCATAATACTGCCGCACCGATAGTCCCTCCTAATGCCGAGGTGTCTATGGATTGACTGATGGAAAAAATCTGTCCCTCGGCAGTGAGCGGATAGCGAGACAGCAACCGTTCGAATTGGAGCGATCTGTTTTTTTTGAGGGACTTTGAGCGACTTGGTTGTTTAGCAAGTCGCCTTAGCAATTGATTCAGCATGATAGAGGCTAGATCCTTTTCGAATTAAAACGAATCTAGCTGTCGCGTCACGCGAATGAAAGTCAGAATTATTCATCTCTGTTCCGTGCCCTGAACAATTGAACACTCTCAGCCGACTTGCCGCTGGAGCGGCAAAACCGACGCTGCGAAATCCCGCAGGGTAGAACGGGGACGCGCTTCAGATCGTCCCGAGTTCGATTCGGGTTCAATCTCGGTTAAGGACTGAAGTTGCAGTTCCCCTCGAACGACTTTTACGTCCCTCGGGGCTTCAATCCCAATAGTGACTCTGTTTCCGCTCACTTTGGAAACGATCAATGTAATGTTGTCACCGATTGAAATCCGTTCACCTTCTTTTCGACTTAATACTAGCATAATTTAGTTCTTCCTTGATTCTTGATAGCAATGATCGGGCAAAGACAGTTTGTCACTTCGTGTTTTGAAACTCAGTGAGTGCTAACACCGTTCCAAAGGTTCGCAAACCTGAGCAAATATCCAAAAAGTTCGAAAACACATTGAAGTTCTTCGTAACTGAGTGGCGCTTGGTTGGCAAAATCCTGATGAAAAGTTGCAATTAAGAACGTTTTGATTCAATCTCTTTCAAAAAATCCTTGCCCGGCGCTGCGCGCGAGAGCAAGAAGTTCTCATTTCGAGAATTTGTTTGTCGTTCTGTGGAATGCAAGCATTCAAATTGGGTGGTGTTGACCTCACTGCAAGTACTATCGCATGGCGGATTGACAACTCTGGTCAACGCAAAAGGCAATTATCCTTTTGGATCAGAATTGTTCCAAAGGTGAACCAAGCGGGCCGTTGACGAGCGTGGCCCTTCGCTCGTTCGGTTCTTAGGGTTAGGGGGCGTTCGTAATGGAAACTGTTTCAGCGGATCAGAAATTTTGTCTGAATACTTTGGAATTCGACTTAGACGGAGCGACGAATTTTCTCTCGAGCCCGCGACAAAAATGGGCCTACGCTGTTTTCCGGCATGCCGATGTGCGAACCGATTTCCGAATACGATTTTCCTTCGAGATGAAACATACGCACTGCCTGAGCTTCGTTTCGGGACAGCTTCTCGATGGAAGACTCTAATTGTTCGATTTCATCTCGGGTGTAACTATTTGTTTCTCGTTCTACGGGATCGAGGTTGAGGCCTTCGATCGACTGATTGGCCTGTGGCAATCGCAATTGCGAAATTCGGCGAAGGACAACGCGACGCGAGACGACCGCGAGGTAGGTAGCCAAGGAGCTTTGGCCGCGAAAGCGTCGAAGAATAGCAAAATCCTTGTCGATCCATGAAACGAAAACATCGGCCACCAGATCATCTCGCAGTTCTTGGGAGAGGCTTATGTTCCGTGCAAAAGCGGTGTGGTTGATGATGTGAATGACAAGCCCGAGGAATCGATCCGTAAGATTCTCCCAAGCCTCCGGAGCCTTAGCCAAGCAATCACGCAGTAGTTCTCGATCGAGATTGGAAAGAGCCACGTTTTTCTTGCTTGCTTGAAGGATGGCCACTGAGTTGGAAATCGGTTTGGTCTGAAAGTCCTTGTAGAGACAGTCAGGACCACCCGATCGGAATCCCTCAATATTAGGTGCAAGGTGAGTCGACAGCAAGCAGATTCGGGTTGCTTGACACTCCAAACTAGGCCGCCTAACATGCCGGTGAACGCGTTTGGGTAGTTTGGGGGGATTTTCGCTCAGTGTCAATTTCCCCAACGGGTGCTCGAAACATGCTCTGAGTCGTTTTTTTCC
>JANMHA010000293.1:0-4489 GCA_031374925.1 Pirellula sp.
AAGTTGAGGGAGACGGATTTGAACTGACGACCGCGAGGTTATGAGCCAACATGCAAATCTACGTTCCGAGTACATGATAGCATTGTGAAAACTGCTTGTTATGGTGGTACTCGGTCTCGGGCGTGACCATGCATTCCAATAAGCGATGTTTCATCGACCTTAGAGTCAGTGCTGGAAACGCTTCTCCCGTCTATAAGCCCCCGGAACCGAACGTCCAATAGCTAAAAAAGACTCCAAGTGGCTTGCGCCACCAGCAGTCTTTACAAGCAGCCTTCAACGGGGAACCCTTGCAATTGGCTCGATTGGGCAGCTATTTACACGGTGGCTGGTCGCCCTTTCTTCCCCGTCGGTTTCCGTATCAGTACTTCGCTGCATCCTTACCAGCCGCTCGTCGACGGTGTGCCAAGCTAAATTCGCCATTAAGTGATACTCTGGCGGATCCTGATTTGCATAAGTCTGCTCGCACCGGACAAGCCCGTCGCTCCATTCGGCCGTGATTAAAGGTTCTCCATTTTCGACGATCACTTGCAAGTCAAGAATGCCAGTGCCATTTGAGCAGTCCTGCAAAAGTCCCAATGGCAAGGCGACAGCTTGCTCGCTAGTCTCGGAGTCAACCCGATTGCAAAGGTAGGTCAGCAGCAACCCGTTCTTTGCCATCGCGATCGAACAGACTCTTTCGGTAACGGTGAAGACAACTATTTGTGAATCGCCTTCGTCGTTCGATCTCCACATCTTGCGAGCAAGCTGCAGGAATCGACCTATGTCGGAGGGCTGGATTTTCATGGTTCGTCAGCTTGCCCTGCGGCTTTTGGAGGACGCGGCTACTGTACTTGTGCGGATACACTGAGTTTCAGCCAAATCGATATTCAAATCCATGTTGGTCAGCGGCATCCAGACATATTGCATCCTGGGGCCGCAAGCTAGGATTGGCCGATCTTTGCCATACAAAAAAAGACTGTCGGAACCGATCTTGGCCGCAAACGCCAGGTTATGTCGCGGCGTGCCCGTACGCAGGTCTGGGCCGAGATGCAATGAACGATCAAGCTCCAGGCAAACGGTGCATGATGTGCCTTGATTGGATTTGCCGACCACCGCAACGTGACCGTTCAAATCCAAGATCACCGGCTGCAGTTCCTCCTTGCTACCTGGTAATTGCGACAAGCAACTGCTTAAGGCATCGCGATCGCCAGGATCGAGTTGAACCCGGTTGGTTGATCTCTGCCTGTCTGGTATTACTTGATCAACATTCGGGAATCGCGTATCAGTTTCGACTGTCGCAGTGAATCGCCAATGCCCGGAAGCGATGACGATTTTCTTATCTTGGAACCCAACGGAAACGTTGTTGAGCCTTACGAAGTCCTTGAGAGTAAACAGCCGACTTTTTCGGACTAGCACCGCCTCCGACTTCCACGGGAAATCAAACCCGTCGAAGAGCACCATATGACTGCCATCCGTTGCTGCCATGGTCCCGTCGCGACCGTCTAACTGGACGCATCCTAGCGCGTAGCGAATAGAAACCTCATCTGTTACCTCAGTTGCGTTGGCCAGACAGGGCAAGAACCGTTCGTCGATTTTGGTCAAAGGAATGCCGTAGCCCAAAAGGGCCGGGGGCTCGAGTGAGTCGATTTCAGCATGCCGAAGAGCCAGACCTGTTTGCCAGCGAACAACGAAGCGACTGCCGTTTTCGGTCGATTCAACCGGACCGAATTCGATGTCGCCAGTGGATTGGGCTAACTGCTCAAAGAGATCCGAGGAAATGCTTACCGATTCGACCAACGGCTCATCGCCATCTTTACAAGCAACCGTGCAACTTACGGACTTCCCAGCGACTGACACTTGAAGGGTACAGCCGTTTGCGGTGGCGTGAATCCCGATGTCGGCGGCGAGTTTCCGAATCGGTCTGTCAAAAAAGGCGTTCGCAAACTTGCGAAATGCCTGGAGTACTGTTTTGGGGATAAACATGATTTTTGATTTCGTTAGTTGGAAGATGATGAATTGGAAGAGCGGGCATGGTTTGCGTCGCTCGGTAGTAAATTGACGCAAGAACTGGGCTTTGCAGTACCGTGACCTGGCTAAGAAGCTCGCAGGTCGTCCGGCAGTGACTCGGCAAAGCTAAATCGCTTGCCATTCGTCCCGATGATGAGATGGTCATGTAGCGGAACACCCAAGACTTTGCCGGCGTTGGCGAGAGACCGTGTTACAGCCCGGTCCTGGATACTTGGCTGTATGTCACCCGATGGGTGGTTATGACCAATAATGATGGATGCAACCCCTTGCATGATCGCGAAGCGGAATACTTCACGGGGATGAACAAGGCTTGCATCGAGGGTGCCAATCGTGACCACCTCGACATACTTCACGACCACCTTGATATCTAAACCGATGGACCAGAAGTGCTCTTTGTCTCGGTCTGTCTTGCAGCGTCGTCGGAGCCAGAATTGTAAGACGCTAGCTACCTTTTCAACGCCGTCGAGTGGTCCTTCTATTTTGGATCGGACAAGCATGTTTCGTTTCAATCAATTGTTGGAGTATTAGAGGAACGTAAAGAACGCGTAAGAATGAACAGACGAGCGGGCAGTGACTTGAAGCCACCGCCCGCGAGTGTTTGGCAACTCCGGCACAGCCGGCTAATCGGTCAGCTCGTCGATAAAGCGGGCCAAGAGATACGGCTCGGCACTGTCCCAATCAATTACCTGGGGCGGACGCAAATCATCAGGCTCTAACTCGAACGGCACTCGAGATAATATCGAAAAGCCGCAGCGACGAATCGTGCCGACCGCGTCACCTGTGGCAGCTGCAACCTCTGCGTCAAATTCAGCAATGGACATGGAATACCTCTTACTTGGATTTGGGTTAAGAACCAGTAGTGCCAGTCTTCGCATGGCATAAAACCGATGCGAAAACGAAAAATGCCCAGGCAAATACCTAGGCATAGTTAATGGAAAAGTGAAATCTCGGAGCGACTGACCTAAACAACCGCTGGCTCAAGCCAGTATTGTTTTAGCCATGCAATCTCAGCCTCAATGGCTCGCGAACGAATCGTGTACGGGCCAAGTCTGGGACCATTACATGGCGACAAGTCAGCCCACCAGAATCCGTTCTGGTCGGGCTCGACATGAGAACCACGCTCAATCGTTGGGTCGCCTAGCGCATGCGGCTCGATGAGCTCCGAGTAGATCATGCGCACGTTGCCGCCAAGTCCGATGATGAGCTCGGCTGTTTCACCCACGCGGCTCAAGATACCGGCCTCCGGATAATGTTCCGGCGTGGTCGGTCGGTCATGTAGCCGTCAAGACTTGCTTCGATCCGTGTCAACCCGTTGGAAATCCGTTGCCGAAGCGACTCACGTTGACGCAAATCCTCTGGAACAACACCGGTGACTAGGCTTCGTGCCTGATCAACCAGTTGCTCCAACGATTCATCCGTGCCGATACTGAGCCTTCGGAACCGCTCAAGAAACTCGTTTAGGTTCGTGACTGCCGTGTCACGAAACACCTTGGGCTTGCCGTCCGATTCGCCGCTAAGGCGTTCAGCCAAGTGCGAAACCAAGCTTCCAAGCTCTTCGGCAAACGCAGACTCGGCGATCTTGACCGCTTCGGTAAAGCGTTCTCGCACACGGTTGCATTCCGATTCGTAAATCTCCGGTGCTACACTCCGCAGGTAATCTGGCGGCGTGGTGGCAGGATAATCCCAGGTGATCTCAAACTCATCGGCAATACTTGGTGAATAGTCCGTAACATCGAACAGATCACCCAGGCGTTTGCGAGCTTGGTCAACCAGTTCGCCCCAGCAACGATCAAGATCACGCACTGTAGCCTGTAGCTCAAACTGAGTCTCGCGGAGCTGCGACTCCAAGGTTGATACCGTATTGCGACGAACGAGCCGAATGCCTGGCTCAACATACGGCAGCGTCTGGCCACGCCAGCATGCAACCGCTTTGGATTTCACTGCCGATACAGCTCGAAATACCGGATGGGTTGTGTCGAATAGCTTCTTGCCAGCAGATAGGACATCTACGTCGGCGCTAAATGCGCCGGCTGCTAGTCGACGTTGACCCTGGCTAAGTGTCTTGCGCACGCCTGGCCAACGAACATGCAGCCGAATTGCTGTCGTTGCGGACTGCAACTGCTCACCTGCCGTGGTCCGCTGTTGCAATTCACTTGCCTGGGTTGGCTGTTCTAATACTGTGGACATATTTGGTTTCCTTGATATTCAGGGGTAAGTAAACGAAAAACGGCGGGCACAATTACCCGCCGCTATTGGTATGGTTAGTCGTGATGAGTTTTCAGGCGTCGTGCGACCAAGCGTCGTCAGCCAACACTTCCGGTAGGTACCTGCCATTTGCAAGCGAGACAGGCTTTAAGTTCTGCCAAATCCCGGTCGTCGATATGGATTGTGGCTGACACGATGCCTCCGCAGTCATCACGATCATTTCGTCGACCTCTGGTACCGAGTCCGTTTGCCAAAATCGCTGCATCAGCCAGCCAAG
>JANMHA010000296.1:0-23291 GCA_031374925.1 Pirellula sp.
CCGAGGAGTAGATACCGGGCTGCCGCTTTGGTCAGCCAAAGCGTTGATCAATGAACGCGATGCAAGAATCCTGCAGAACATTCATGAGGATTATCTTCGCGCAGGCGCGGACATTATCAGCACGAATACATTCCGCACGCATCGCCGCTCGCTTGCGCCCAGTGGGAACGCGGATCGCGCCCTCGAACTCACCCGCTTGGCATTTCAGCAATCGGCGTCAACTGCGGACCGACTCCCTACTTGGCCATGCCGCTGGCGGAATTACACAACGCCTGCGGCGAGGATTTTCCGGCGAGGATTTCCCGTTAATTGCTTATGGCAACACCGGCTACGCGGATGAAAACGTCGGCTGGGTCAACACGGACTCTGAAAACGCCAGTGTCTATAGCGAACATGCATCTCACTGGCCTGCAAAAATCATCGGCGGATGCTGCGGCACAACACCTGACCATATCAAACAACTGGCAACGGCTATAAAGTAAATTGACGACCATATTGCTCAGATTGCTCCTATCTTCATCCATCGGTAACCGCGCCCTTGGCTGGCATCTTGGCATCACCGCAACGCATTTCGACGATAGCTTCCGAAAGACCTTCCTCGACTTCCAGGGAAGTACTGTACAATCATGAATCTTGAGCGGCAACCAAAGTACATAAAGTCAAAGCAAACAAGGAATAAATATGAAACAGAACTTCCAAACTCGCCGAGCGTTTGCTCAATCGTCTATCGCGATCGCGGCTTTCGCCCTTTCGACTTTTGCCACCGTCTCGGCGGCGGAACCGCCAATACCGAAGCCCGACGAGAAACCTGCCGACATGACCAAACCGGTTCAGGTCTTCATCTTGCTGGGCCAATCCAACATGGTCGGCCAGGGCAAAGTGAAAGGCGTTGAGATCTCTCTGGAGCATGCGGTCAAGGAGAAGAAGAAGTATCAATATCTTGTTGATGATGCGGGGGCATGGATCGAGCGGAAGGATGTTCGCTTTGTGCGGTACATGTCCGGCAACGGTCCGCTGAACAACGAATGGATGACCGTGAAGGGCAACACGCTCGGCCCGGAATTCGGGATAGGCCATCCGCTGGGCAATGCGATCGACGCGCCCGTAATGATCCTCAAGTGCTGCATCGGCAACCGCAGCCTCGGTTGGGATCTCGCCCCGCCAGGCAGCGAGCGTTTCGAGTTTGTGATCAAAGACAAGTCGGGCGCGGAAAAGAAGATGGTCTACGCCGGCTACAAGGACAAACCCAACTCATGGGAAATGGACCCGGCCAAGGGCCTTAAGACCGAACCCGCGCCATGGGTGGACAAGAACGGAAAACCGATCGACTGGTATGCCGGCAAGCAGTGGGACTCCGACATCGGCGACGCCAAGAAGGCCCTGGCCGATCTCGAAAAGCACTATCCGGGAGCCAAGGGCTACGAAGTCGCTGGCTTCTTCTTCTGGCAAGGCGAAAAGGACGCAGGTGACCCCGGACTTGCGGCCCGGTACGAAGAAAACCTCGTTCGATTCATCAAGCAGTTGCGCAAGGAATTCAACGCTCCCAACGCGAAGTTCGTGCTCGCCACCATGGGTGAATCCGCCAAGGGCGGCACCGGGCTTGGTGCCCAGGTCCTTGAGGGCCATCTCGCCGTGGACGGGGCGACTGGTAGGTACCCCGAATTCAAAGGGAACGTCGCCACTATTTACACCAACCCCATGGCTCAAGGAGGCAGCGGGAACGGTCACTACGGTGGGAAGGCGGAGGTTTATATGGACGTCGGCGAAGCCATGGGCCAAGCGATGGTGGAGCTGTTGAAGGAGCATGAATAGAGATGCAAACATCGACTCTTTCATCCCAATGACTGCCATCATTCACCATGAACACAAGCCGACTTAACCGCCGTCACTTCGTCCAGTCAGGCACCGCCCTCGCAGCACTGCCGTGGTTTGGCTCAAACCTAGCCCTCGCTTCTGATGGGATACCGCAATCCGTGAAAGAGCTGTGGGCGGATTTTGATCCGCGCAAAGACGAGCTCGAAACGGAGGTCATCCGCGAGTGGAAGGAGGACGGCGGCGTGTTTCGGCACGTGCGGTATTGGATCGGCCACTTCAAAGGCAAGCCAGCACGCATGGCGGCCATCTACGGCTTTCCCGAAGGCACCAAAGAACAACTCCCGGCAGTGATGCACATCCATGGAGGTGGTCAGCGGGCGTTCTTGCATGAGGTGAAACTGCTGGTCGGGCGTGGCTACGCAGCGATGTCTGTAAACTGGGGCGGCAGCGGCACTGGAAAACCACCTTTCAACTCCTGCGAGAAATCAGAGCCCGGCGATCCAAACACCGACTGGGGTGCGGTCGATCCCTCGCAGCTCAATGTGCAGGGCTACAGCACGATGCTGCCGGGACCAGGGCAGTTCTTTGAGGACCGCGAGCACCCCAAGAACAACAATTGGTATCTGCTCACGCTCGGCTGCCGCCGCGGGCTGACTTTTCTGGAACATCAGCCGGAGGTCGATCCACAGCGGCTTGGAGTGCATGGCTACTCCATGGGCGGCAATCTCACGATGTATGTCGCAGGTACTGATAATCGTGTGCAAGCTGCAGTGCCAGGCGTGGGAGGACAGGGATGGCGCTGGAAGGCGCGTGAGTTCATCGGCGGCACAGCACAGCAAGAGCAGATCAAAGGCGATGTCGAAGTCTTCCGCCGCACCATGAGCTTCGAGAGCTACGCACCGCTCATCCGCTGCCCCGTGCTGCATCGCAGTGCCACGAACGACTTCCACGGCTGGATGGACGACGTGTACCGCACCAGTGCGCTGATCGAAGACCAACCCACACGCTACAGTTGGGGGCCGCATTTGAACCACCGCCTCACGCCCGAAGTGGCGGTGACGATGCCGTTGTGGTTCGATCACTATTTGAAAGGCGGCCCTGCGTTGCCGGAAACACCCGGGAGCACACTCGCTCTCAATCCAGAGCCAGCGCTGCGCGTCACACCCGATGCCAAAACGCTGCCAGTCGCCAGGGTCGAGATCTTCTACAGTGTCGATACTGATCCCCGCGCTCGCTTCTGGCGCAGCGCGAATGTTGTTCGCGAAGGTGATGACTTCATCGCAACCCTTCCACTGCATACGCACGACCTGCCGCTCTTCGCCTTCGCCAATGTCTTGTACAGCCTGCCCAAGCCCGAATCACTTGCCGCCATTCCCGGCTACGCCAAACCCGTGACTGAGGTTTGCATTAGCAGCCTGCTTCACTCTCATAGCGATTCCGAAGTGAAACAAGCCAATCCCGCTCTTACCGCGAAACCGACCACACTCATCGAAGACTTCACCCACGGCCTGCGTGACTGGTATGTGCTCAACGCAGGCAATGCAACGCATCAGCAGCTCTGGACACGCAAAGTGACCGATCCTCTCTGGCGTGGCCCGGACGGTTCGAAGCTCCAAATCACGTTCAAGATGCATCAAACGAACCGCATGAGTATCGTCCTCCAGCAAAATGAATGGCGCAGCTACCGCGGCCAGCGCCGGACCTTCGTTTGCTCGCGAGAAATCGAAGGCGCTGAAGCCGAACAAACGCTCACACTCGATCTGAACGACTTCACCTCCGTCGATGGCCCACCAACGAGTTGGGCAGAAATCGACCAACTCGGCTTCTGCGCCCACTTCGCCGCCCAAAGCACCCCGTCCAACCAGGTCCCACTCTGGCAAGGCGCTGCTCCTGAGTTCCTGCGTGTGGCGTGGAATGAAAGCCCTTGATGCGAGCATTCGCTTGGCCCGGTCGTATTGCTTGCGTTCCGCTTTCTCGCGGCGCTCCTCGACACGGTGCTCTCGGACCGCCTCCGGGTGCGTTTGCAGGCCGGTTGATTTGAGCGAGGGCCTCGCTCAGCTGCGTGGGAAAGCGGTTATTTCCCTTTTTTAAATGCCAGCTCGCCTGACCCTTCCCACGCGTATTCGATTGGATCGGAAGAGCCCAGTACAAAGGGTTCCGTTGCGGCGTACATGACCCAACCGCCGGTGACGCCTTGGAACTTTCCGGTACAGTTAGCGGATATCGGAACGAATTCAGCGACGAAGATCGCCATGTACACGCCTGGTTCACCGACTGGAATGAGAGTGAACGATCCGAGCGTACTCGGGCTGACCGATTTACCGTAATTGCAGGACAGGATGTCCCCATTTGCACCTGTGAATACAAAAGGGGCTCCGCTTCCAAACGTGCCGGTAAAACTTCCATCGAGTTGGGGAACTACTGTGTTCGTTTGGATGCTGCCCGCGCCGTCGTGCTTGCCCAGATGAGTTGCGGTACCGTCGACAATGTGAGGGCGAGCGGGTTGGCCAGGAAAAGGTAGACCAATTGGAGCGACTCCCTCCCCTTTGATCTTGAAGGGTTTCACTTGGGCCTGCGCGTCATACGACAACATCGATAGCGTCGCAACGACCGCAACCATGGAAACGACACCATTTTTCAGCCAGGATCTACGAAACATAAGCAATCTCCAGGTCCACAAAAAGGAAAATCCAAATGCTGCGGTGGCAGACTTCTCTCCGCGCGGACTAGGCGGTGAGTTGGACTCAAAGTCGTCAAAACCGCAGAAGGGCAACTCCATCCCCGTTGATCTTGAACGGTTTTATTGAGGCTTGCGAGTAGGACATATCGATAGCGTTGCGACAACTGCGGCTAGAGGAGCAAATACAAAGCTCCCCTACCTATCTAGGCGGAAACAGAAGCCAAAAGCGAATACGAAATTCTGGAGTTATGGACACTTCCCGGCGAATGCTATCAAATTTTGCTTTCAATCTTATCGAATTATTTTTCTTTTCTTTTTTTCAGTCCTGGAAGTGTAACCTGTGCAGAGGCTGTTATTTTTTCGTCCCCTTTCGCTAAAGAAAGCCAGATGTCCTTAGGATAGCATTTAAGGTAAATTACTAGCCTTTGGTTCACAAAATCTGGAATCATAAACGACTCTGAAAGTTCGGTTTGCATTCCGTTGCCACCTGTTTGGAATCGCGGCCAAATTCTGTTGACGAGGCTATCGTGGCGTGTTCATATGAAGAGCTCAACAAAAAACCAATTCGACAATCAAATCTTTGTGAGTTTGATTTGCTGCCAGACCAATCGACCTCCAGTTCTAAATGGTTTAACCATTTGGATGCGGCTAGAGCGGGAGATCGCGATGCCTTGGGCATGCTCCTGCAAACGCATTGGGCTCCGTTATGGAAGCAAGCTATCGTTCAAATCGATGAGAGTTTGCAAGGTAAGCAAGCTGCCTCGGATTTGGTTCAAGAGACTTTCTTTGACGCGCAACGTTACTTTCAGGACTTTAGGGGGTCGACCCCTGGCGAACTGCAAACGTGGTTGAAGACGATTCTTTCGAACAATGTCCGTGATGTTTGGCGGCACTATGGAGTATCAAAAAAAAGACAGATATCCCTTGAATTACCGTTCACTTCGGATGACGAGGTTGTAAGAAAGAAAGGGACTGAATCTGGATCCCCCTCGGCGCTATTTCAAAAGCAAGAGTTGATCGAAGCTGTTCAGCGAGTCTTGGACACGCTGCCTGCTCACTATGCTATGGTCATTCGACTTCGACACTGGGAAGCGTTGAGCTTCGAGACGATTGCCGCCAAGATGGAAAAGACTCCAGACGCGGTGCGGCAACTTTGGTATCGAGCACTCGAGTTATTCACGGAACGAATGTTACCCGATGAAAGTAGATGATTCACCAGACGACGATGATCTCGTCTTTCGGATCCTACTGGATAGTGAAGAACGAGGTGACGATACAGGCCCTTTAGCCACCAACGACTTGTCCCAGGCCGCAGCCCGGAGGCTCGCGTGCTTGAAAGAGGCATTGGAATCTATTCGAATTGCCAGTAGCGGCGACGCAACGCCAATCGGAAACCTTGACGAGCATTCCAACGTTGAGGATCTTGAACCTGCGGTTTGTTTTGATCTTTCTTTATCAGGTCGGTTTGAGTTCATCCGACGTTTGGGGTCGGGTGGATTTGGCGTTGTCGTCTTGGCGCAGGATAAACAACTTCAGTGCAATGTTGCGCTAAAAGTGCCTCGTCCAGACGTTTTGCTGACCAAGACATTGGTGAAACGCTTCCTTCGCGAGGCGCAGAATGTTGCGAGACTGAGCCACCCCAACATTGTTCCCATTTTAGGAACCGACGATGCATCCGAAATTCCCACAATCGTCTACTACTATTGCGAGGGTCCGACGCTGGCCCAGTGGATTGCGGGGCAGTCGAAACCAATCACGGCACAAATAGCGGCTCGGATTGGAGTGCTGCTGGCCGAAGGCGTGCTGCATGCGCATAGCCGCGGCATACTGCACCGGGATCTTAAACCGAGCAATATTCTGTTAGAACAGTCCTCGGCAGGGGACGTTTTGCATGGATTTCGTGACGGAGCAGCGGTTTGGATACCACGCATTACCGATTTTGGGATTTCCAAAGTGCTCGAAGAAACCGATGGCCAGACGCAGGCCGGGACAGTAATGGGGACGTTGGAGTACATGCCCCCGGAGCAAATTTCGGGTCGTACCAACGACATCGGGACGCATTCGGACATCTATTCGCTCGGAGTTATTCTATACGAGGTTCTTGCTGGGAAAATTCCTTTTTCGAGAAGCCAGGCGTCGGCCAGGGGGCATCAATCGCTAGGTGATAGCAGTTCGCCCTCGGTCCGAAAAGTTCGGCCGGAGGTGCAACGAGATTTGGACGCGATCCTTCAGAAATGCATGAGTGCCCATGAGAAAGACCGCTACGCAACCGCAGCGGAGTTGATTCAGGAACTCCAAAATTTCTTGACCAATCGTCCCATCTTGGCCAGGCCTGCCGGTCCGATTGCTCGCCTTCAGAAATGGATGCGCCGACAACCGCTTGCCGCATCATTAGCGCTCGCTTGTACTTTGATGGTAGTCTTTGGTTTGATTGCCGTTGTCGTCACCGATCAAAAGACCCGTGCAATTAACGCACAACTTGGAATCACCAATGCGAATCTAGCAAAGGCCGTACTTGACGCAGACCACGAAAGAGATCTTGCAAGACAGATTGCTCGCGAACTCAGGCTACAGACCTATTGCGAAGACCTTTCGGCCGCCGATCAAGCGCTGCAAAGCGGAGATATCTCTCGCTACGATTTTTTGCTCAGACGCCAGATAGCGTTATCGTCGAGCGATGACATACGGGACTCGGCATGGAACTATCTTTGGAAAAAAGGTCATCGAAGCTCAATTGTTCTTCATCGCGGAAAGACACCACTTTATTGCATCCGGTTTGCTCCCAACGGTTCCCGAGTCGTCGTGTGCGGAGCTGACGGTATCGTCCGAACGTTTGAGCCAAGTCAATGGACGGAGGTTCACGCTTGGGACGCTCTGCAGGGTGAAGTAAATGGTGCCGATTTTTCAACCGACGGGCAATTGCTTGCGACCGCAGGTGACGACGGGTCGATCGCGGTTTGGGACGAGGCGAGTGGAAAGATGCTTAGTCGGTTTCACGCGCACAAAGGACATGCCTTTCAAGTTCTGTTTGCGGATTCCGAAACGCTGGTGACCTGTGGAGAAGAGCCAACGATAAAGATTTGGAACTGGCGCGATGGGCTTTTGTTGGGGAATTTAGAGGGACATACGGAAACGGTACAGAGCCTAGCCTTGAATCGAGAACTCTCGCAACTCTATTCTGGTGGCAGCGACGGAAAGCGTAGAGTATGGGACCTGATCGGCAAGCAGCCGATGACGGAGTTCATGGATCATGATTCACGGATTTTGAGAGTGATAGGTAGTTCGAAAAACATAGGGTACTTTGGGTCGGTAGACGGTGGGCTGGGTTATGAAGCACTTGGATCAGCCTCTAAAACCGAATTTTCACCTAAGCGTGCTCGGTCGAGTATCGAAGCAATCGCACTGCGTCCGGACGAGCAACGCATCGCGTATGCAACGCGTGAAGGGGTAATTGATCTGCTTGGTCTCAATCAAGCGGGGCAGCTTGTTTCAAGTTCGATTCCGCCTTGGCAAGCGCACGACGGTCGGGTTTTCGATGTCGCGTATTCCCCTGACGGAAGAACCTTAACTTCCGTCGGAGAAGACGGCTTTTGTCGAGTTTGGCCTCAGCAGGAAGAGTCAAGCAGTTTGTGGTACACGCAACCAAACATGAACAGAAAAGGGCCGTGGTGGGGGAATCAATGCGAACCCATGTCGAACGAACTACTAGTCTACGGGGCCGACCGGAACATTCATGGTTGGAATCTCCTGAAGAATGAACACTTCCTATTGGCCTCTATCGAAAACACGATTAATCGACTTGTCGTGTCGCGAGCAAAAAGCTTGGTTTTTACTGGTGACCATGGAGGAGGCGTTCGGGCATGGAGTCTAGTTGGCAATCAAATAAAGTCGAATTGGGAATTTCCTTGGCCAGTTGGCTCTGCAATCGTTTCGGCCCTAGTCCATTCTGAGGTTCGCCATGAGTTAGCGGTAGCTGTAGGAGCTGAACGATCCGCAGTCTGCCTCATCGATGGTCACTTAGGGAATGAGTTGAGACGGTTGGTGCCTCCGGATTATGTGCAAGGTGACTTTGTTCGCAATTTGGCTTATTCACCAAGCGCAGAACGCTTGGCTATCGCCATCAACAATCGAGTCCTCATTTGGAATCGGAAAGATGATCAATTCGTAGAATTGGAGGGCCATTCCGACACAGTGAACGATGTGTGTTTTGATCAGCGAGAAAGTTTGCTCTTTACCAGTTCATCAGATCGTACCTGTCGAATTTGGAATATAGACAATGGAGCTTGCATATCGGTTCTCAAGCATCCTAACTCGGGAGTTGCCTCGGTTGTCATTTCACCAGATGGGCGTTCGATTTTGACTTCAGATGATTCGGGGCATACATACGTCTGGCATGCTCAGGCCCGAAGAATGCTCTTTGAATTGAATCACGAGGTTGGTGGAGTAAGTCTCTCGCGTCAATGGAGCGGAGACTGGCTGGTTCTGCGTGTAGGCTATCAAAGTCTACGTGTGGAAAGATTTGATGCGTTGAAATAGGAGTGTTCCTCGTAGCAGAGCAATGGCCTCGCTCAGCTACCCTACGATGGGGAACTGAGCGAGTGCCTCGCTCTGCAACGTTTCTGAGCAGCTTTGTCGCTCAGAAAAATGGATTGTCGCGGGTTCGTTGTGGAACTTTTAGAAAGGACTCAGCGATTTTGAGGTCTTCTTTGGTCGTAATCTTGATGTTGGTCTCGGGACTTTCCACGCAAACTACGGAAACACCGCTTTGCTCAACGACTTGTGAATCGTCCGTCGGCCTACCTTTTATTTTGGCGTAGGCCGTCTTCAAAATGCTCGCTGTAAACAACTGAGGCGTTTGCGCTTGCCACAATCCGTCGCGTGAAACGGTCTCAGTAATTTGGTCGTTGCTGTTGCAACGTTTTACCGTGGCACGGATGGGCGATGCTAGGATGGCTGCTCCCGTTCGATCGGCGGCTGCTATAACCGCGTCGAAGGATTGCTTGGTCAAGCATGGGCGGGCCGCGTCATGAACACCGATCAGTTTGATTTCGGGGCGCACTCTCTCAAGTGCATTGCGAATGCTGTGAAAGCGTTCCTCACCTCCCAAGACGATCTCGACCCCAAGCATGGAAAGGTTGCCAGAGTACTTTTCTTGAACAAGCTCCTTGTCCTCAGGCGAGATGGCCATGATGATTTGAGCCACCCTAGGGTGCTCGGCAAAAAGCTGAGCGCTGTGCTGCCACACCGGTTTGCCGGAGGCGAGCGTAAAGACTTTTTTGAAAAACGGGTCTCGGAACCGAGTGCTCTTGCCGGCGGCAGCGAGGATGATTGCGATGTCTTTCATAACAACTCTTGGGAATTCTTTAATGCAAGCGCTGCGGCTTCGTGATCGAAAGTATCCGCAATGATTTTTCCGTCTCTCAAAACGATATTGCGACGTGCGTTTCTGGCAACCGAAACATCGTGCGTTACCAAAATAACGGTGAGACTACGTTCTTGGTTGAGCTTGCGAAATAACTCGATCACTTCGCGGCTAGTTCTGGTGTCCAAGTTTCCAGTTGGCTCGTCCCCCATTAAGATAGAGGGGTCCGTTGATAGAGCTCGGGCGATTGCGACTCGCTGCTGCTGGCCACCGGACAATTGTCCGGGATGATGGTCGAGTCGATCGGACAAGCCTACGAGTGCGAGCAATTCCTTGGCGCGATCTCGTCGTTGTTTGGCTGTAATAACGGCACCATACATTAACGGCAATTCGACATTCTCCAAAGCAGAGGTCCTTGCCAACAAATTGAAGTTTTGAAAAACGAAACCAATATGCTTGTTTCGAATTCGCGCGCGTTGATCTCTCGTCATGTCGACGACTTCTTGACCGCTGAGAAGGTAGCTACCCACGGTTGGTCTGTCCAAACAGCCAAGGGTGTTCATAAGGGTTGATTTGCCCGACCCGCTTGGTCCGATGAGAGCGGAGAATTCCCCTCGTTCCATATTCAGGTCGATTCCGTCCAAAGCTCGTACTTCAACTTCGTCTAGTTGATAAATCTTGGATACGTTTTTAATTTGGATAAGTGGCCCGGCTAACGTGTTCATAGCGAACGGCTAAATTGCCTCTGGCCCTCTTTCACCTGTTCGAATTCGGATGCAGTCGTCCATCGGGAGCACGAAGATCTTTCCGTCTCCGATTTGCCCCTTTTCGCCAGTCTTTGCACCCTTGAGGATCGCGTTGATGGTTGGTTCAACGAATTCGTCGTTGACGGCGATTTGAAGCTGGACCTTTCGAAGTAGGTTGACAGACACGTCATGGCCGCGAAAAGCTGTTTTTTGTCCTTTTTGCCTTCCAAAACCCAGGCAATCCAAAACAGTCAATCGAAAAACCTCAACTTCGGTCAATGCTTCTTTGACTTCTTCCAATCGGCTTGGCTGCACGATTGCTATGATCAACTTCACGGTGATTCCTGACGTTTTTGGGCGACCCGACAGCTACGAATTCAGATTCAGATTGTCATCGGAAAAGGGAAGCGATTCAAGGCTTCATCGATTGGTTAGTCCACATCCTCATCAGAATCGCATAGAAAGCCCGGCCGTCCAGCCACGAAAGAGTTGGTCATCTCCCGTCCGCAATGAAAACTGAGAGCCCTGGGAGGAATCGGAAAGGCGTTGATTTGCGACCGTTGCCAGCCCAGGAAAGTACCACCACTCATATCCACACGATGCATCGATGTTTGGGGAAACTCGATAACTGACAAGCCCGCTCCATTCGAACAAAGAGTTGATTCGCAGCCCGCTTTCACGGCTTTCAACCAATGTTGTAGCCCCATCCACGGCATTAAAGGAACCGCTCGCGAAATTTCCGAAAAGGCCCATCGACGTACCAAAACCTGCCGTAAGACGCTGACTCACCGGTCGGAAGAGGTTGAGCCCGATTTGCCCTCCGACCATGAAGTTATCGGTTTTCAGTCGAAAGTTGCTGCTGTTTATCCCCTTGGTTGACTCTAGGCGATATTGTTCTTCGTGATCTAATAGCCGAAGCCCACCAAAAATCTTAGATAACTCGTCTCCAGTCCAACAGCGGTTTAGTTCATAAGAACTCAAACGGATCCGATGCGATTGTTGATGGCTATCGGCTCCATTAAACCAAGATTGAAGGCTCTGGGGAAGTTGGGAATCCACGAGACCCATCGCCGAGGATGTTCGATCCCAGTGAAGTGGGCCTGTGAATTTGAACTCGATTCTTTCCAGGCTGCCAAGGAGCCGTGAAATCGTATACCGTCCAGTTATTTCCTGCTCGAACCTAGGTAACTCCGAGCCTAGAGAATAGGGGCCAATGGAGTCAGAGCCGCGACGAAATCCAATCGATTCGTACCCAACGAGGAAGTTGGGGAGGGAGCGATCCAGTCTGAATCGGTCTTTCCAGCCAAGCGTTTTTGATTCCAGAGGCATGGAAGGAGTCGCGGACATTGCTACAGCTGGATTCGGCGGCTGAAATGCCACACCACTTCCGATGGTCGACCCATTGGGCCGAGTCGCAGTGGACGAAGCCTCGAATTGGGCGGTCGAAACGGACTCAGTTGATTGTTTGGGGAACTTAGGGGAAAAGGAAGCTTTGGTTGCTCCGCTAGCAAGATCCACGCCCGGTGGGAAAGTTGGAATAGCTTTTTCTGTAGGCAAATTTCCAGCGGGAATTTCCCTCAAAAAAGTATCCGAAGTAACTCCAGATGCCAAGTAACCAAGTTGATCCTGGGCAATTCCCATTCCGGGGGTACAAACCACACAAAGGAGTAGGGTTGCGAACTCCAGGAACGAAAAGGGTACATCTTGTCGATGCCATTTGCAGCATGGGTACATCGGATACCTCTGGTGCAACAGGATGTTCAATTACTTTGTCACCATCAATTTGTCTTTTACCGGAACCAAATAGAGCTTGCGAACGAGCTCTAGAATACGTTTTGCAGATTCTTCACTGTCTGTCGTTCCTCGCACTTCGATCATTCCGTCCTCCTTGCTTACAATATTGACTTCAGCGCGGGGGAAACCCTGTGCTATTACCTGCTTGATATCTTTCAAATCGTTCCTGGTGGCCTGAACTTTGCTCCAAGGTTGAGAAACATTGACTCGAACAACCTGGGGCTTGTCGCCGAGATCGGCTGTCCAAATTTGAACCAAAGTCGTCCCAACTTGATTCCCAACGAGAGATAAAGTCCGCTCGTTCTGTAGAACCTTACAAATATTTCCATCCTGAACCGCGATAGCGTTAAGCTTGCTGGGCAAGTCCATGTTAGTTGCTGTTAGACACTCAAGTTCCATTGTCGCGATAGGCGATTGGTTTATTAAGCGATGGTCGAACTTCCGACGTTCACCCCCGGCCGCATTTGCGTAATCGACGAAACTATTGGGCTCGTCGTTCGACCCCTGAGGCGTTGGAATTGATTCAATGGCGTCCTTAACGGAATTCGCAGCCGTGAATTGGGAAACGGAAGCGGTCTTTTGGCCCGGGTTCTTCAGTCCATTGGATATGAAGTGAGGTACAAGGGAGGTGTCCACATCCAACACGGCCGCGACGATCTCATCATTTGGATTCTCGGAGGAACGCGTCTCCAAATCCGTCGATTGCGCAAGGATAACGGTATGTCCGATCTGTGTCGGCTTGGATTTCACCAACTGCGGCGCGCGGTCCTTCGCGCGTGAACCACCTTCAACTTCTGAGTTGTCTCCAATGGATATTCGTACTGCGGTCTGCGACGGCGGTATCACCGATTGTTCGGTTGACGTCTCGACGCGTTTAGTGGACTTTTCAAAAATGAATGGTGGCATCTTTGTCGGTTCGAACATCGAAGGCGGTCGGCGTACGGGTTGGCTTGCGCGAGCATCGACCGCGTCAACTTCATTACCTGAATTGCTCGACGGCAGTGCCACCGTAACTTGATTGTTCTTGTTTGACAAACTCGCGTTGTCCTTTTCGTTTCCATTCAACTTAATCACCACCCTCCCGCTTGGGTTCTTGGCCAAAACCTCCGACATACGTGGCGGGGTTGGCAAGTTGGAAAGAACCGTTGCGCCATGGCTCTGGCTGGGGGGAACGCTATTGCTTGTTTGGGACGGAAACGGTTCCGGAAGAGAAAAATCTACTTGTGAAGGAACCGAGTTTGCAGGTGGCAGTGGTAGCTGAGCGAGGCCCTCGCTCAGATTGGGTGGAGACGACGGCAACACGATCGAAGGACCACTTAGCACAGGCTCAGCCAGCGGCATCGGTAAAGAATCAATCCGACTGGTTGGTGCACTACTGTCTGGTTTTTGTGCGCTGCCGTTTGGATTTATCAGTCGAATTCCGACGGCCTTAACACCGGGCGCAGTACTCATCTTTGTAACGGGCACCTGGATATGCCGATCGTCCGCAGCAAAGAGAGTAAGAGCGTTGTACCCCACGAATACAGTACCAGCGATGGCCAATGCGAAGAATCTTCGTTTTGCTCGCCTCTGAATGCGGTTGATTCGCTTGCTTTGCATTTGGATTGCCCTGGCTTCGACTGTTGAACGTACCGAAACGACTTCGCCGTCTCCGGTAACACCCTTGGTAAGATGTATCGGTTGATAGGCCTGGCAGAGTTGAACGAATTTAGCGGTTGTACCAGTGATAATGCGTTTGGATTGATAGCAAACACACCCGCAAACGACCTTGATTCGGCCCCTTTACTGTGGATAGACTTGCATGATGGCAAAGATTCTCATCACTAATTCCGTCCCTAGCGATCCAATTCTGCGCCAAATTCCGCGGCGGTCTGCAAACTGGTGTGTCCATGATTTTTCGCGGACACCGCCAAGTGAGGCCATCGACGCATGGATCGTGTACGACAATTTGCTCCAACCTGAAACGAATTGCATCGATCGAAAACGCACGATGCTAATCACGGCAGAACCGCCCAGTGTCCGCCGCTACCGTTCCGTTTTTACCAGCCAATTCGGTTCCGTTCGTACAAGTCATCCGTGTGTAAAACATCCCAACGTCGTACTAGGCCATGAAGCTCAAGTATGGCATTTTGGTATGCATCCATGTCGATCGCATTGTGAGATCTTGGACTACGACACCCTTGCTTCAATGAAGCCGCCTAAGAAGACAAAACTCTTGAGTGTCATTTCGAGCAACAAAGTTGTTACCGACGACCACAGGCAACGGCTCCGATTTGTCGAGGAACTGAAATCTGTCTTCGGTGACCAGATCGATGTTTTCGGCCGAGGTATTCGCGATATTCCTGATAAGGCGGATGCGATATGGGACTACCAATACCACATTGCCTTAGAGAATGATCATTCCGCATATTACATGTCAGAGAAGCTTCCGGATGGCTTCTTGGGATGGAGCTTTCCGTTCTACTCAGGTAGCACGTATGCTGACGGCGTATTTCCGGAAAACAGTTTTGCACGCATTGATATGTATGAGCCCGCTCGCTCGATAGCTACAATTCAATCATGCATCCAATCCTCTTCCTATCAGAGGAATCTTGATGCGATCGGCATGGCTCGCAAGAAAGTACTCGATGAGCTAAATCTGTTTGCCGTGCTTTGCGAAGCCTACGATTCAATGGACGCGAGACTGAAAGCGCCAAGTGGGACCTCATTAGGCAAAGCAAAACCAACAACGTTGTTCCCGAAAAAGAAGTCCGTTCGACTGAGCGTTTGCCGATTCATGCGAGCAATGGCGTTAGCTAAATAAGGGTCAACACCATGATGAGTAAGCCAGCTGTCTCTGTTGTCCTGCCCGTGTACAATGCAGGGAAGCACTTGATTACAGCGATTGGTAGCATTATTGACCAAACGTTTCAAGACTGGGAGTTGATTTGCGTGAACGATGGCAGCACCGACCAGAGTCCTTTGGTTTTGGACTGGTTTGCGAAATGCGACCCAAGGATAGTTGTCATCCATCAACAAAACCGAGGCGTGGTATCGGCCGCAAACCGAGCTCATGAAATGGCAAAAGCGGACTTGATTTGCCGCATGGATGCAGATGACATAGCGATGCCAAACCGATTGAATCACCAGGTGGATTTCATGAGAACCCATTTGGAACATGTTGCCGTCAGCGGTGCGATTCTCGAAATAGACATCGATTCCGAGCCACTCGGAATTCAAACATTGGCAACCGATCACGATTCGATTGTAAAGAACTTGCTGTGTCGCCGGACCGGTCTATTCCAACCTGCCTGCATAATGCGGGCAAATGCACTTCGAAGCATTGGTGGATTTCGCCCAAAATATCAATGGATCGAAGATCACGATTTATGGCTGAGAATGAGCCAAGTCGGAAGACTTGGAAATACCAACGAATTAGTCCTCTGTTACAGGCTTCATCCAACTAGCTGCACTTGGTCCATGTCCGACTTGCGATCCGAACTCATGACTCAGTTGATGCGTGAAGCCCATTCGGAACGGGGCATGAAAGGATCGGTACGCACGGTGACCTCGCCCCGCTCGCGTTCGTTGGCCGGCCCTGGGAAGTGGGCGCGCAAGGCTGTTCGCGGTGGCTATCCTCGAACTGCCCTAAAGCATTTGAGAAAACTCTGGAAGGAGAACGGTCTGTCTTGGTACACGCTGCGAATGTTCGCCGAGGTGGGCTTAAGATTACCTGCGGCTGCGAAGTCGCATCGCAGGATCCCAAACACTGTCCGAGTTCCAGTTGATAAATGGCGAGATATCGCACCGGCATTTGGCTAAAGGAAAACGGCTGGAGTCGGCTAGGAATACATCCAAGCGGAGTGTCTACGGTTATCAAACGCTTGTTCCTCCGATTCCCAAGCTGCAGCAATTTCTCGCCATGGACGACCAGCTTCGATTTGAGTCCGTTCTCGATCGGAGCCGAAGAGCAAATCGATCGCTATCGGCTCGCGGACAAATTCGTAGACCTCGGTCCTCCATGCGAATTGATCTCCCGACATCTCGCGCATGGTCGCTAACAAAGCTAGACTCGTTCGCACCGATTGAAAGACAGATCGGTCGGTCACATGCAGCTGCACTCCTCCACAATCCTTGCCTGCATGCTTTTGAAAGGTCGGACGGAACCAGGCGGGCCGAAATGTAACTCCAGCGAGCTTTTCCGCATTCATCTTTTTAGAGAGCTTACCGGCATCCAACCAAGGTGCCCCGCAAATCTCGAAGGGGCGAGTCGTTCCACGCCCCTCACTCAAATTCGTTCCTTCGATCAAACACTGACCGGGATAGACCACAGCTGTTTCCAATGTGGGCATGTTCGGAGACGGGAGTACCCATGGAAGTCCCGTTGCGTCGAAGTAGTCGCGCCGCTTCCAACCCTCGCAGGCGATCACGCGAACTTCACCAGGCCCAAGTATCAATTCTTGTTGGTACAGCATGGCTAGTTCACCGACTGTCAATCCATGACGGATCGCCAAGTCATGCGCACCAACGAAGCTCTCATAACCCGTTCGCAATGCGGGCCCTTCGACCACTTGCCCGCCAAGTGGATTCGGACGGTCAAGCACGATGACCTGCAGGCCGAGCGGAATCGCCACTTCCAAACAAAATCGCATCGTAGCCTGAAAAGTATAGTAACGGCTTCCGACGTCTTGAAGATCCACCACCAAGACATCTAGTCCTTTGAGTTGTTCGGCGGTTGGGCGAAGGCTGGCTGCAGACGTTCCATACAGACTATAAACCGTTGCAGGCACTTCTTTGGCTTCTTTGCCAGCTACGCTGATCAGGTCCTGCGCTTGGCCATGCAATCCGTGTTCCGGGCCAAAGATCGCGACGAGCTTAACGCCATCTGCCGTGGCAATCAGGTCAACCGCGCTTCGAAGTTGAGCGTCGACGGCAGCCGGATGCGTCACTAGCCCAACACGTTTGCCTCGAAGCGGTGCAAATCTTTGAGCAACCAAAAGATCGAGACCGGATTGAACTCGCGCCACGAACAATTCCTCCATTCACGAGACTAGTGCAGAAGCAAGCATTGTAGTGCGGGATGAGGGGGGTGGATGAGGGGGGGGAGTGCGAGGCTCCGGCCGAGCTAGCGGCGCATTGGTTCGGCAGGAGCCTCACCCTCCCTACTCCCTCACCCTCCCTACTTCCCTTACTTCCCTTACTCCCTTACTAAAATTTCCCGATTTATCCCCCCAGCCCATTGACTGTACTGGGTGGCCGGTGTACCATTTACCCAGTACACTGGTACTGCCTCGCGGGACTGGGAGTTTTGAAAATGTTTTTTACGATCAATGAGAGCAATGGCGTTGCGATCTACGAGCAAATTGTTCGGCAGGTCACGTTCGCTATCGCTGAGGAAACGTTCAAGGTTGGGCAGATGTTGCCCAGCGTCCGAGCTTTGAGCGTTCAGTTGGCCATCAACCCGAACACGGTGGCTCGCGCTTATCAGGAGCTTCAGGTGGATGGTGTGTTAGAAACGCTTCGTGGTCGCGGGCTCGTTGTCTGCGCCGGAGCCATCAAGCGTTGCAAAGAAATTCGACGGAACATGATTGCCGAGAGCCTCAAGGTGGCTCTCACGGAGGCCCTCCATGGCGGACTAGAGGCCGACGAGATTCAAGAGATTGTTCAAAAGCAATTGAGCAAGCTCGACGGCAATGTGGTCACCGTTAGTTCGCCTGGGCAATCAACTTCGTCCTAGTAGTGTAGAACGGCACTCCGTGCCGTTGGGTGAGAAAAAACGGCACGGATAGGCTGTGAATTTATTCGCAAGGTGCAGAACTTTGTCGCCTTTTGCTCCGCAAAAGTGTGTTAACGAGGCGCACTTTCGCGGAGCGAAAGGCGACAATAATAAAATCACAGCCTAGGAGTGCCGTTCTACAATAATCGCAATCCGTGTTAGGAATCCATCGAGTCGTTTTGAGGTGAGATGATGTCCGATAGTATTACAGCGAATGGTTTAGAAATGCGGTTCCCTGGCTGTGAGGCTCTGCGAGGGATTGATCTTTGCGTGCCGAGCGGTTCGGTGTTTGCTTTGCTAGGGGAGAATGGAGCTGGCAAAACAACTTTGATTCGAATCTTGACCGGCTTTCAGAGTCCTACCGCGGGGCAAAGCAGCGTCTGCGGATTTGATCCCAGTCGCGATGCACTCGAGATTCGAAAGCGGATCGGATACGTATCAGATCAACCAGCCCTCTACGACTGGATGCGTGTCGACGAAATCGGGTGGTTCACTGCATCGTTTTACCCGGATGGATTCTTGGAGAGATACGGAGAATCGATCGCCCATTTTGAAGTGCCCCGCAGTCGCAAAATACGACATCTCAGCAAGGGTCAAAAAGCCAAAGTTGCTTTGGCCTTGGCATTGTCTCACGATCCAGAGCTCCTCATCCTAGATGAGCCTACATCCGGACTTGACCCACATGTCCGGCGGGAATTCATGGAGAGCATGGTCGATCGAGCGGTCACAGGTAGAACGGTACTCATCTCCAGTCACCAAATTGCGGAAGTCGAGCGAGTGGCGGACATGGTTGCGATCCTGCATCAAGGAAAAGTGCGATTGATGGACTCGATGACCAATCTTAAGGACACGGTTTCTGAGGTGACGATCAGCCTTGACGATCCGTTGATCGCCCTGCCTCGATTGGGTGGCAAGGTTGAAGTTCTAAGCGAACAATCGGCAGGTCGACAACGAAGAATGGTTATTCGCGGCTTCGATCGATTGTCACAAGAATCGATCGAGTCGAGACCGGGTGTCATCGGCGTTCGTAGCCGTCCCGCGTCGTTAGAGGAGATCTTTATCGCATGCACGCGTGGCATTGTCCCAGTACCAACCGAAGACGATCGATTCTCATTTCCGTCTAGTCGGCCAGTGGGCAATCAGTCCACGGTGGTGGGAGGCAGCCATGAATCGTAGCCTGGTTCTGAAAAGACTATGTTGGAAAGAGTTTCGGCAATTGTGGCCGTTGATAGCGATGCTTGCGGTAATCGGGCTGCTGTTTCAAATCCTAGTAATGACAACCGATCCATCGACCACCAATCTTTTAAGGAATTTGTTGTTTCTGGGTCTACCGGGCTTATTTGCGGCTGGCGTTGGGGCTTTGTTAGTCGGACAGGAGAGGGACACTCGGACGCTGTATTGGATGGCTTCATTGCCAATTCTTAGGCAGGACATCATACGGGTTAAGTTTTTGGTGGCTTTTTTGGGACTGGTATCAGTTTGGATCATCAGTTTTGCCTTGTACGTTTTTTCGAACAGTGTAACGAGGATCGGGCAGAACGTATTCCCATATGAGATAGACATCACCTATGGCATTCTGTATTCCATCTTCTTGCTAGCGGTGAGTTTCGCGACAGCCTGGGCCATTCGCTCGACGTTTGTTGGTTTGCTCGCTTTGGTCGGAATCGCGCTGGCGTATACGCTTGCGACAAATCTGGTGGCGATTCCCAAAATCGCAGACGTCTTCACATCGGCAACCCTGATATTGGTTAGCGTCGCAGCGCTATGGCTAGGTTGGCTCGCGGCACTTCGCGCATTGGCCCCAATTCAACCTGCTCGTTTTGCACATCAAGCTGTCGAAGGGACCTCGTTTTTCGACCGTTCCATAGTAGACCGCCGCGCAGTCCAGACACTCTGGTCCGCGTTGATCTGGCAATTTGCCGCTCAAAACCGAGCGATGCTGTTCGGGTTGTCATTGTTATTTTTCATTTCTCTTTTGATATTTGGTTTAGACCCAACACACAATCATCCTCTTGGGCTTGCCGTTACCGGTTTGGTATTTGCTTTCGTATCGATAAGCTGGCTGGGAGTTGTCACCTTTCAGGGGGACAATTTGCAAAAACGAATTCGTTTCCTCTCGGATCGAGGTATTTCGCCCAAGACTATTTGGATGACGAGACAGACCGTCCCAATCGGTATGCTCATTGTTGGGATTCTGGCTATGGCAGTTGTTGCAGTCTGTTCTTTGTTATGGTCAAACAACCTAGGCCAAACGCCCACTGTCGGATTGCTCGTATTGGTAGCCAGCGGTCTCATTTGGACCATTTATTCGGTAACACAGTGGATGAGTCAGGTCATACGAAGCCCTGTCATTGCGGCTATTCTTGGACCGGTTGTAGCGTGCTTGCCGTTGGCTTATGGGGGCTTTGCATTCGAAACCTTGGAGACACCTATCTGGATTTTGGCGTTAACAACATTCATACCCATGATCGCCTCCTGGCGGATGACTCGCCATTGGATGGATTTTCGAATGGGCAAGTCCTTCTGGTTTGAGCATATGGGGTGGTTGGCCTTGGCGGTTATCCTTCCGGCGATTCCGTTTCTCATCGTGTATTGCACTTATCCGTCGATGCCACGGAGCGAGTGGGCGACGTTTTCGGCGGATGCTAGACGAATGCGCGCCAACAATGGCTATCCCGTCGAGATCCATTTGTTGACAGAGAGAGAGACGTTTCGCGATGAACTTGGTTCTGCGTCCGACATGCTCGGCGCGCCGGGAATGGAGGATGGGTCTATTGGCGGTGAAGCGGGCGGAGGTGCCGGGGGCATGGTAGCCATGGGGGACCCGAGTGAACTCAATCAGCTGCCTGAAACTGCCACCCTGGCGGAGGAACGCGAGTTGCAGTTGGAATTCATCGAACGTCAACTGAGTGCGGTTGACAGCACGACGCCCCTTTCCGCGTACATCGTAGGAAAGCGGTTGATGGGAGAGGCCATGCTGGCTCGAGCCCAAATGCAGGACGATGGGACAACCGAAGAACTTTTAAAGCGCTATCAGCGAACGATCCGATCGATCCTTCGAATCGTGCAAGGTGCTCGCTCGACGGCCAATCTCAAAGCACAACACGCTGCGGACCAATACGAGGCGTGGCTCGTACAAGAATTGCAATTGCCGGGAACCGACTCGTTCTTGGACTCGGATTTGCGAGCCGCGGCCATGGCGAAACTTGGCGATAAAGCGGGCCGGCAAAACGCCAGATATCGAGCGCTTGTTGCAGACTGGGCCAAGAGTCAAGAATCCTCAAGATCCACTCCTGATCATACACTTGGTGGCTATTCTATTCCAACCAATGGAAGCGGGACCCGTTTGATCTCTAAGCGTCATGTATCGACCGTAGCTTGGCGAATGAAACAGTATCTGATGGCCAGCGATAGCCAGGCCAGGAATCAAGCAAAAGAGGCACTTGCACGCGAGTGGAGTGAACCCGTAACTCAGTTTGAATCAACCGCAACACCGTATTCCATGAACCCCGGAATCGTTGCGCCGTGGACAAACTGGTTCGGCGATTGGGAGAAGCAAGCGGAATGACTCAAAATACCAACACGCCCCGCTATGGTAGCGGGAACAACAAGTCCGCGTCGAAAGGTGGAACAACCATGCTCAGGCGAAGATTGAAATGGATCGGGCTGGTCAGCCTCATTCCGGCCGGGATTCTCATCCTGTTCGTTGGCATAATTGGATATCGTGAAACCATCGCATCTGGTGAATTGAAAGCCAAGATCGATGAATTGCGTCGGGGAGGTCAGCCTTTCGACAACGACTCGATGGCGAAGTCCTTTGAGAAGAACGCCCACAAGGAAGGCACTGCAGCGTGGATTGAAATACTGACTCTAACCCAAGCTGCCAATGCTATCTCGGACAACCTGCCATTGGTCGGCACCGGGGCCCTTCCATCGGACTTGAGTTCAGTAAGCAATTGGCATGACGAAGCGAGGGTCGCGGAGTTCCTCCACGAAGTTCGGCCATTGATTCAAAGGATTGCCAAAGCAGATGCATTCCCTAAGCCAGTCTGGATGCCTATCCGATTCAACGGAATAGGCACTCTACTAGAAGAGGCACAATTGTCGCGATCTATTGGAAGGATTTTGGAATTGGACGCGATCCATGCACTTTATCAAAAGGATGGAAACAGAGCTTTCCAAGCTATTCATTCTCTCGGTACCGTCGCGGAGGCCTTTGATTGGGACTTCTGCATGGTAACGACATTGGTCTCATTAGCAAGACGATCGACGCAAAGGAATGCCATCGATCGATCTCTAGATATGGAAGTTTGGAACGAAGAACAGTTGGATGCCCTGTCGAACCAAGTCAATCAGTCTTACGAGTTCGCCAAGAAATGGAAGGCAGCGCTAGCCGGAGAACGCGGTTTTGCGTACTCGACACTCGACAATCCTCGCATGTTGCAAGATGTCCATAATATTCCAAACAATCCACTGCTTAGGCTGCCCGTAACACCAAGCACCAGGTTGACGGTTTTGCAAGCCTACGAGGACTTTGAGCGTTGTGCGGACGCAGGCGATGCGGAGATTACCGCGCGAGCGAGGGTGACCGAAGCAAGATTCTTCAAGAACAGATCCCTTAGTCTTTCAAGTTCTTTTTTGTCCTTGATGTTTCCTGCCATTTCTTCTTATGCGGAAGCCTTCGATCGCGACGAAATGGGGCGGCGATTGACTTATACAGCGATTGCGGTCAAGCGATTTCAAATGAAAACTCAACGTTGGCCAACGAGTTTGAGCGAGCTGTCTGGCGTAGGCTTAGTGGCCACCCATTGGACGACCTCTGACGGTCAAACGTTCGGATACGAAATAGCTGATGGGAAGGCTTATCTATGGTCGTTCGGTTTTTCAGACAATAAGATAGTTCCAAAAAAGCGACCACATCCCGAGCCAGATGCGAGGGACGGAAGTTTACCGCATCTGGTCACCATTCGCTAGAATCGTGTCCTGCCGTTCACGCGGGAGCTTGTCTCCCCGTGAGCGCGTTTTGGCGTCCTAAGGTAGTACGCCAAAACGGTGTCCGTCGGAGACAAGCTCCGATCGGTCAGTCCACCGCTCACGCGGGAGCTTGTCTCCCCTTGAGCACGTTTTGGCGTCCTAGGG
>JANMHA010000319.1:0-1581 GCA_031374925.1 Pirellula sp.
CGAGACAGGCTTTAAGTTCTGCCAAATCCCGGTCGTCGATATGGATTGTGGCTGACACGATGCCTCCGCAGTCATCACGATCATTTCGTCGACCTCTGGTACCGAGTCCGTTTGCCAAAATCGCTGCATCAGCCAGCCAAGTAACAGCAGCGGGACCAACACTGCGACTACCGTTCCGATTGCTTCGATGGAGCCCGACAGCAGTAAATCAGTTGCCCGCTGCGTTGCAATGGATCGCCGTTCTGATTCAAGTCGGTCTAGGCCCGACTGGATATCCGTCTGTTGCTTAACGATGGAGCTGCGTGTTTGCTCAAAGGATCGCTGAGCGTCCACCCAACCTTTTCGGGCTTCGGCGTCGGCGGTGATGAATTCCCTTGACGCTTCTGTTACCTGCCGTTGCATGGCGTTGACGTGATCTCGCTCGCGACGAGCGGCCACGTCGTCGCCGCAACCGGTGATGATTGGTGCGAGCAAGAGCAGGAGTATGCCAAATCGCTTGAGCACTTTCCGGACGATAGTGTCTACTATCACCAAAAATTGTATGAGGCGAACCATATTTATCCCTTCGTAAAAGTCGTTGTGTGAATTTAAGTAGTTGTTCAAAACGGCGTTGGCGGTGAAATGCCAAAGCCAGAGCAGCAGCCGCTACGAGCGAGCTGCACAGAAGTAAAACGGTGAACATGATCAACCCATAGAGTTAAGGGTGACACGAGAAAGGTAAGACGCTTTGTGAGCACGAAAATGCTCAGCTAGCCGATTACAGTCCGCACCTGCCACCGATCCGAAGAAGGATGGAGGTGAGGTGCATTTCGGAACAGTCTAGTATTGACTGCATGGTTGGATTCAAGATCCACGACGATGTACCTAACCTTTTCGGGCATAAGTTGTTGAATCAACCTGTGGATGTCGGTTTCGGTGACCTCAACCAAGCATTGAGAATGAGCTGCGTCCGCTGCCCTAATTGAATTTAAGCCAGCGGTTTCCTTTGCCCAATATGCTAACGCCTCACGCAACAGGACAAGATCTTGTGGAGTAAGCACTGCATTGCTCCCTAAGTTGAAGGAATGGGGAGCCAGTCAGTTGGCGGACGGTCCGCCACGACTGACGCGGCGTCTGACGGTTGCACCGTTTAAGCCACCGTCAGCAGAGTGTTTTGCCGAGTAGATGCCACCAGCTTCCGCATCCAAGCATCGACCCGCCGCCCACTCCCTTAGCCGTTGAACGGACTCCGCCGAAGTTACCGCCACCGGAACGACATTCTGTGACGCTTGGCTAAGTGGTACGTCCAGCAAAGCTGACAATCGACAGCACGAACGAATCTCAGCACCAGTCCATTGGTCGTCTGCGGGCAGTTTCTCGTCGCCAGATATGCCAAACCGAGTCCGATACATGCACCAAATTGCATCCTTTTGAACTCGGCTAGGCAAATCCACAAAGAACACACCGTCAAATCGCTCGGCACGCGAGAACTCAGGCGGTAATCTCGAAACATCGTTGGCAGTGCAAACAACAAACACATCCGAAGTATGGTCGTTCAACCATGTCAGTAGCGAACCAAACATCCGGGATGTCACTCCGCTG
>JANMHA010000326.1:0-13507 GCA_031374925.1 Pirellula sp.
CTCCTTTCTAAGGATAATTACAGCTTGGAACGCTTGTCGTTCCTCGCACATAAGTGAGCATGAATCTTGTTTCAGGAAAAACTCATCTAGCTGGCGTTGGTCAACAACGCCCGTGACAACCACCAGATTTCAAAATAGAGAAGCCCGGCTTAGTGCAAACTAAGTCGGGTTTTTTTTATGCCTAGTGTGGAACAGTTTTCCAAACTGTTCCCGCCCTGCGTATCAGCATTCACAGCCCGTCGCGCTGTCCTTGCGAAACCGACCTGCGGGCCCTACGTGCATCTTCCAACGCACAACCGCCCGAATCACGGTTCGGAGAACCGTGCTACACTCGACGAACGCCACTTCGCTCTGCGGTCATTCGATCGAGTTCGATTCTTGCGGAACAACAGCTCTTCTCGGAATCCACTGGTTCCCGCAGCGTTTCGAGTATCTCTTGGCGAAACTCGAATTGGTACTCTTCACCCGACTGTTATAGATAACAGCGAGGTGGTCTACGTGTATGTATCGCGATACAATCCGATTTTGTCAGTTACCATACTTCATTATTGATCCGAAGCTCCACAGTTCATGGCGAAAACAAAGTCCAGTCAAATCAAAGCAGAATCACAGTCGCTGGCCTCCAAAATCCTAGAAACTATCGCGAAAATCGATCGTCCCGCAGATTTTTGTACTAATGGTCAGTGTCCTATGATGTTGCCGGGCTTGAACGTCAAGGGGATTGGGGACATTGGCTTGCCGTTAACGCCTACCGAAGCAAAACGGATGATCAAGGCTTGTCGACAAGCACCGTATGGGAAGGGAACCGAAACAGTTGTTGACACCAAGATTCGAAAAGTATGGGAGCTGGATCCAGAACAGTTCTCCTTGAAGAATCCTAAGTGGCCGTCGATGTTAGACGTAGTTCTTCGAGAAGTTGAAACCAATTTGGGGCTTCCGAACAAGTCGCTGGCGGCCCACCTTTACAAACTACTCGTTTACGAGAAGGGTGGTTTTTTCCTTCCGCATCGAGATGGGGAAAAACTTGATCGAATGGTCGCCACGCTAGTTATCAATTTGCCGTCAAAGCACTCCGGCGGAGAGCTGGTGGTCCACCATGAAGTCAGTCAAACAACCATCTCGATGCCGGGGGCGGCAGCCGGGCTGGAAGTCGACTATGCGGCCTTCTATGCAGATTGCCAACACGAAGTGAAACCGCTGCTGAGCGGGTACCGACTCTGCCTGACATACAACTTGGTATTGGCCAAACCTCGAAGCAAGATTTCGGTCTCTGCACCCAGCTTTCATGAAGTCGCTGACGGGTTGGTTACGACACTGAAGCAATGGAGCGATGGAACGGACACGCATGCTGCAACCTCGACCAAGATAGCCGTCACGCTGGAGCACCGGTACACGCAAGCTGGCCTGCTCATCGACAAACTCAAAGGGATCGACCTTGCAAAGGCTGAGGTGCTGTTTAATGCAGCTGAAAAGGCAAACTGCGACGCACATTTAGCATTGGTGACGCTTTGGCAGAGTGGTTCCGCAGAAGGAGGCTATGACGACTATAGTTATGGGAGAGGTCGCGGGTACTCGCGCTGGGACGATGACTATGATAATGAGGAAGATGATGATGAAAACCATCACTCCGAGCACACCATGGGCGAGATTTATGATTCGAGTTTGTCGGCCGATCACTGGTCAAACCGGCAAGGCAAGAAGGTCGCGTTTGGCAAGATCCAATTGAACGAGAGCGAAATCGTTTCGAACTTTGCTTTGACGGAGACCGATGCTAGCCGGGAAGAATTCGAGGGCTATACGGGCAATGCGGGCATGACTTTGGAGCGTTGGTACCATCTCGCGGCCATTGTCATTTGGCCGCAAAGCCATCAGTTCAAAGTCTGGTGTGACGCTGGAACCGATGCGGCTATCGCAGGCCTTGAGCAGATGATTTCAAAGCAAAAGAAGGCTAAGAAGGCGGATCGCGAGGAGAAGCTTGAGCAGTGTCGGCAGTTTGCTTTTCAGATTGTCGAAAGTTGGCATCCAGGTAGATCCATGGATGACTGGGACACAGATAAAGAGAAGACAAAAACAAAACGAGAATCCATGTTCGATTCTCTCGCAGAGCTGGACCAACCATTGCTCGTTCAACGTTTGATTGAAGAAGTAATGCCAGAGGATGCTGACCTGATGTTTTCGAAGCAATTCCTGAGATGGATTGCAAAGCAAGGTTGGACAGCGTTCACGAACGCATTGACGGCAATGGCTACACAATCCAGCGCCGACACTCTGAATCGGGACATAATGGTATTAAGACAAATTGCAACTCTTCGCGATTCCGATAGGGCACGGACGAAACTATGCAAGCAACTCGCACCGCTAATCGTTCATGCGATTGAGAAGTTTGACCCGAAAGCGTCGAACCAATGGAGTTTTCCACGCTGGGACCGGACCCAGATAGTAATCGATATGGTGAGTGCACTCTCATTCGTCGACGACGAACGACTACTCAATCGATTTCTGAGTTGGTTAAGCATCCATCCACGCTATGGACTGACCGAGGTGCAGATACCTGCTGTTGTGAAGCTAGCTCCAATGCTCAAGAAAGCGATGGAAATGAAGCGAGCGGTCAAAAACTGGATCAAGGGTATGAAAACGGAGCTTTTATCGCGTACCAAGTCCGAGCCCATGAAACCTTCTAACTGGAAGCGACAGAGCGAACTCTCTTGCTCGTGTGCCGATTGCGCGCGGCTATCCATGTTTCTCGCAGATCCGACGCAACCCGAGGCAAGATTTCCACTTGCCAGTGCACGGCGTCGCCATTTGCACAGCCAAATCGATCAGCATCAATGCGATTGCACGCACGAAACACTGCGGGTCGGTAGTCCGCAACTGCTCGTGTGCAAAAAAACGAACGCTAATTATGCGCGAGAATGCAAGGCATATGAGCAAGATCTCAAACACTTGAGCGTCGTCCAAAAAATCGGGCTCGAATAGGTTTCCCAAACATTCGTATACAATTCAGCCCATCGAAGGAACTCGCAATTGACAACTCCACTAGGCGGTAGTTCGACAGTTGCTGGGGTTTACTACCAGATGCTTTGGTGCTTGCTGCGCTCGTTGCAACTACGCATTGACAGTCCGATCTCCGCGAGCGATGGTACTCCTGGACTACTGGTTCTAGAGCCGAAAAATGGAGGCGGAGATGTTCGCGTGATTTCGGCTGTGACTGAGATTGATCAACTTAAGTCGAAATCAGACCTTGGAACTTGGTCGCTGCAATCCATCATCAGCAATGTCTTGCCGGACTTGTATCTTGCCGTCGATGACCGCGATTGTGACTCCACGAGGTTCCGGCTTGTCACCGAAGGAAGAATCGGTGACTGGAAGGAGGTCTACTCGTTCTTTCAACAATTTTCCGATCGAACTTTTTTGTCGGAGTACCTTGATTGCTTCGACGAAACGAAGATTGTGCCATTTGCATTCCGCAAGCCAGACAACTACAAACTGAAGAAAGACAAAGATACAGAGCAACCGTTCTTCCCGAAAAGCAAGTATTCCGAGCGAGACCTCTTTTTGCTGATTGAGGAGAAGCTTCTGCTGGAGCCCCGAATTCAGAAACTCCGACTCTCCGTGAACACTTTTCGGACGAGGCTATGGAAGCTTCTTGGGAACTTCGATATTGTGGAAAATCAAACTGTTGCGTCACTACAATCGCAAGTTGACAAGCGACTTGGCGATCTTCTCGACGTAAAGGACGAGCTTCCTCGCGTTCGCGGGCAAATGATTGTAAGTCTGATTGCACTCTCCGCAAAAGGCAATTGTCATGTCAGCGTCGAGGCACTCTTCGCAGAATGCGGGCTTGGGGCCACGCCGCTTAGCAAACGGTGCGAACTCAAGCGAAACTGCGCCATTGAACTGGAGTCTATTCTCAAGAGTCGAAAATACAATCGCGAGGACGATGTCCGATTCGAAAGCAACCGACGAATTGCTAACGATTGGATGAAGTCTAACGCTGTATTGCTGATAACAGGCGATAGCGGGCAAGGTAAATCTTGGACTATGGCGTCGATCGCCACAATTGCATCGGAGGGCAAAGCTCCGGTTCTATGGATCGACGCAACAGGTAATGCCAAGACGGACTTGCAAGCCGCAGCGGACCAGTTTTGGCTCGATGCACGCGGGGGACAACATCAGATTCCATTTCGTCAAATGGTCACTCAAATCAATCAAATCGAGAGCAATACGGAGCCATATACTGTTCGCCTCTGCATCGACAATGCCAAGAATTTTGACGAAGTGATCGCGATCGTCCGCGAAAACTGGTCCGCTCGCAAAGTTGGCATCGCGATTACCTGCCCTAAAGATATTGCCGAAAGCGTCGTACAGGACTATCCCAAGTGTGTAATGCGACATACGGTCGATGACTTCTCATGGTCTGATCTACACAGATTTCTCGATCGATTGGATGGCGATGTGATTGCCGCAATGCCTGACGACGTTAAGAATACGCTGCGGCGTCCATTATTGGCCTCCATTTATCGCAACGAACTGGATCACGATTGGAAGCCGACCTCGGAATACGAACTCTATTCGCGAGCTTGGAATCGCGTTTCGACACGAAGTCAGTCAAGTTTTCCACTCGACGCATCGAAAGTCGCGACACTTTCCCTACGAGTCTTAGATGGCGAACCTTATCCCTGGACAAGTTCGTTCTTTAGGAATCCGCAAGATAACGAGTTGCTGCAACGCCTTGAGAGATGCGGGTGGTTTACTCGATCTCAAGACCGTTGGCACATCTTTCATGATCGGCTACTAAACTGGTCCGTTGCGCAGGCCCTCTACGAAATGGTGCGATCTAAGCAGAGTTCTGTGGATGAGGTTTTCAATCGAATTAGCGCTCATGAAAGCAATAATCCGAACGTGTTTTTAGGATATGTTGCCATGGATTTCTTGTGGCTTGCAAGCGGTGACAGCAGCATTTCGGAAGTTTATATCGCTAGATTTCTCGAACTACATGAACAGAATTTCATCCATAGACCAGAGGACCTTTACGGAACGCATGTTCGAACTTTAGGTCAACGAATCGTGCCCGCTCTTCTCAAACGATTTCGCGAGTATTCTGAATACCCGCCGGCACTGACAGTCATCGGGGAATCGATTGCGTTTCTCCTTGGAGACGTGACCAAGTCGGAAATCGAAAAACTCTTGAGGTCAGCCGAACCGTTGATGCAACGTCGAGGATTTATTTTGCTTTCTGCTGCCCCGACTGCGCATTTCGAGAAGTGCGATTTGGTTTGGGAAATCTACAAGAAAGCCAGACAAGAACCGCAATTGTATTCCTTTCAATCGGAAAGGTCGCCCGATTTTATCCGCAATCAAATGTGGAAAGCACTTGCGCATTCTGTTAAATCCAATCCAGATTGGCTGATTGGAGCGATAGAGGATTGCGCGTTGAATGCCGAGCTTCTCAACGACCTATTGTGGATCCTCTTGGAATGTGAGGATGGTAAACGTGTTTGGCTCCGCTGCAAGTCCATGTTGTTTGAACGGTCGGCAGTTGAGCACGTGAGAACCTTCGCAATTTGCATTCGACGGTTCCGGGACGATACTTGCAAAGACTGGCTGAGGGAGAAACTTTCAAAACTAGACGAGTCAACGGCGATTGAGGTATTTCGTGCCTTGGTGCGGCTCGAATCCGATCGCGGAAAAATTCCGTTTCTTGCGATTGCTTCCGATTGTTTACGCTATTTCAGCCATCAGGCTTTTTCGGAGTATTGGTTGAGAGACCTGAATTGTGTCAATGCAACTATCGATCGGTGGATGGCGGCGGTGGACAACCCTTTCCACCTAGCAGCGACGTTTCAAGGGTTCCTAAATGAGATTCCAGTACGGCTATACGATAAACTCCTGGACCGATTTGAGTTGTCCCTGATTGAGTCCTCGCGGGCAGATACTCTCGCGGTCAAAGGGCTTATCACCGAATTGGCAATTTTAGATGAAATTGTGGCACCTAAATTCCGTGCCGTGCTTGTTCAACGCCGGGGAACAGCATTTGAAGAACACCTTGTTACTTGGGTGCGCCGACTAGGCCCCCGGATTGGACGCTGGGGAAACGAGCCAGATCGCGATCATGCAATTCAATTGCTTCGACGTCTAAATGCCGACAGACTCGCAAGTGTCGTTGCAGAATTCATGAGCAATGACGATGAATTTGCGAAGCGACACGCGATTTGTTTAGCGATGCAGGCACCAAATGCTGAAGCCACGAATATCGCAACGAAGTGGGTAATGGAAAGCCGCGAGGTCTCGGGTAAGCCCAGGGACTCCCAGAGGCATGCTCTGGAGTTGCTTTTACTGAACAGACGATTCCGCGAGGTTGCAAACGGCATTTGTCATTTAGGTCTCAATTCCATTGACTTAGGGACTGCACGCCAGTTTATAGGTGAAAATTCAAATTGCGATTGGGTCGACGAACTGCGAACTCGGGTATTGGATTCTCCGACCGATGGAAATATCGCTGCCTTAGGACTCTTTGGGAGCCGTGCTGACATCCCGACCTTACAAGCAACGCTGCGGAAATGTGTTGGTGAGACCAACCTCGTACGAGCTTGTCTTGTTGGGCTGTTGCTGCAAAACGACCGTTCCGATATTGGAATTGATTTGGCAATCAAAAATTTTGAAATTGAGCCTCACTGGTCGCAGTCCTTGTTAGTCAATTCCCGTTCGCAGAAGGCATGGACGTACCTGTATGAAAAACTCGCTGAGTCATTTGATTGCGTGCTTGCGCTGAAACTCGCAAATCATTCAGAATACGCCAAGGAAGTCATCGAGTTGGCGAAACGTGAAGTGCTTGACGAGGTTCGATACACAGGTTGGCAAGACCTGTACTTTTTGCTTTCCAACTTAAAGCCTGAATTGCGGGAAGAACTTCTCTCAGACCAGAGCCTTCGTGATTTTTTAATTCAGAATTCATTTATAGAGGACGGAAGCGTCCTCTATGGAAACAAAATCGATCTCATTCGAAGCCTGGCATACATTGATCGGGAAGCTGCGTATCGTGCGGCTCGCAAGTTGTTTTTCAACGTCGAAACGAGTGATCGAAAAACCTATCCTTCTTTGCTCCTCGAACTGGAACCCGACACATCTCCTGAGATGCTCATCGACCAGCTTGTTGTCGAAAGCGATCAAGAGGTTTGGTTCGCTATCGGTCGTGCGCTTGAGTCGATCCCCATTACGGACTTGATAGATTCGAAACTTCGATCGTTGAATCCGAATACTCGCAAGGCAGCCTGCTTTGTTGCGGGATGGTCTACAGACGACTTTCAAGCTCAGATCCGGAATTGCTTCGAAGACGAAAACGATGACGTGGTTTTAGCCGCTGTAAACGCGATGCGTCGGAAATCTCGACGTAGTATTGCCATGGAGTTGGCTGAAGAGATATCCAAAACGACGGAACCGTCGGAGTGGTGGTGTTTGATTGATGATCTAATCGGCATCATGGATCCAGGTGATTCTCGTGCTGCCGTCCCAAAAATCCTAGAATCATTAATCCAAGATAGTCCAAAAATCTTGCGCAGAATAGTCTTGAAGCAATTGAACCTGCGGCAGCAAAAACTTGAGGGCGATCTAAAGCGGTGAGGAGTGGAAAAAACGAATAGCGAAGATTTGAGCTGTGGGTACTACTGGTTGTAGAACCAACGAAGGGAAGTGGAGACGTAAAACGCTAGGCCTTCTTTTTCTTTACCAACAAAGGGCATTTCTTTCGTTGCGTTTCAAGCCATGACATTTCTTTTGCTTCGTTTGTCGGAGGTGCGAATTCAATCTTTCCATCGTTCACTTGAAACTCAATCGTGCCTGAACACGGAATCTTTGTGTTGTTCTTCGCCGCTGAATGCGAGTCGCGATGCGTCTTTGACTTGCGGTGACTTTTCTTAGCCAACTGTTCTTTGGTGCAGTTCGAGCAATTCGGAGTCAATTCCGTGCAAACCACTCGAACTTTGTTATTGTAGAGTTCCGAAAGCACATCCTGAAGTGGATGGTTGTCACCGTTGTCCGTCCCTGCCGATATGATTCCGTATTCTACGTTTATAGCTTCGCGATAAAGCCACTGCAAATCTGCATCATTGGAATGGATGCATCCACCATGATGGGGGACTACAATAGCTCCGGCTTTGATCCGGTTGTTCTTGCGAATTTCCAACAGTTCCCGCCAGTTCGCGATGGTCGCGTCACCTGGAAACAAAACACTTTGACCAGCTGCATTCAGCAAAAGAACAGCGCTTGCTTCGTTCGGATCGTCATTTCTTGCGACCAACATAGAGCTGTTGCCGAACGGCGACAGAGCAAACAATTTAGCGTCTGTTTCTTTGAGCCTTTTGCCTTTCTTGGGAAAGACATGAAGTGGATCATCGAACCGAGCCAGAAGCTTGGGAGGATTTTGGATTTGTTTTATGCCGAATTTGTTCGGTATAGAAAAGCTCTTCAGCGTTGTAACGATATCGTCTTTAGCAGGTTTGCGGTCGCAGGTGTAGTAAGCTCGATCAATTGCTCCGCCCATATAGGAGACGATTTTTTTCAAGCCACCGCAATGGTCTCGATCATTGTGCGTGATAACGAGCGCATCGACCCAGGTAACGTTTCGCTCTCGCAGAAGTTGTGCTGGCGTGTTTGGAGAGCAGGGGCCGCAATCAATTATTATGGCTCGCAAACCATCGTCACCCTTAATCGGCGATGGCCCCAATGTAATGATGTTGCAGCTACCTTGACCTACATCGACTACATAAACAATGGGCGTGGTAGGCATTTATCAGAAACTGTTCCATCCATGTTCTGCTGTGTCTTCGACCAAAGTATCGTCTTCGAATGCTGCGGCTACGTTGGCTGAAAAACCCCGAACGGGTCCGACACACAAAATGCGAGTCACTTCTTGTTTGCCTCGATGGAACTCGACCATTGCTTCAAACTCAGTACCTATGTTGTACGAGGCAAGCAGTCCCGGTGCTTTTCGCAAGTCAGTGGGCGAGGGCTTTTCTTCGCCAAGCCACTGCACTTGAAACGGCCCGAGAGAATGGACCGTTCCGATCCGACGCATCTCGAGTGGGGTCAGCGACTTGTGCTTTGCAACGTCTACCCATTGGGTGAACAAGTTCCATTCAATTCGCTCTTCGTCGGTCATTTCGAAAATTGACTTAGCAACAAGTCTTTGAAATCGTTTATGGAAATGCTCTTCCAGATTTCGAATTCCTTCATCTAGTGATTGGCCCTTGCCCTGTAACTGCAGGTAGTGAAATGGAAACGCAATGACAACGTTATACTCTGCTACAAATGCAAAAGTCGCGCTTCGCTTAAGTGGATAGATTGCACTACCAAAACTCAGTCGCCTAAGCCGACGTGCGTCGCTCACGAGTCGTGTCATTGATGGATCGACTACTTCGCCCGAAAGTCGGGCTTCAACACTTTTTGCAAAAAACTGTAT
This sequence comes from Pirellula sp., assembly GCA_031374925.1. Classification (GTDB taxonomy): domain Bacteria; phylum Planctomycetota; class Planctomycetia; order Pirellulales; family Pirellulaceae; genus JBKCUI01. The sequence goes on from JANMHA010000326.1 coordinate 9,458, forward strand.
TGCTTCGAAATGTTGTTTCCGAACGTCTTGGAGCGACGAACGAAAGTATTCGCCCAGACTATTCATGATGGACTCTCGCACCACACCCTGCCACTCTTCAAGGGAAGGATTCCACTCTTCATGGGAAGTAGGAAATGGATCTAACGTGGACAACTTCGTCATGGTGTTGACATATTCCATAAGCTTTCCAGGAATGATCTGGGAGTTGTGTTCATTTTCTCTAGGATTTTTATTGCACTAATCTGTTCAAGGTTCGCAGGCAGATCGCGATGCAGTATTTCTTCAGGAAACAATGACAAAATCAGCACAGCAGTTTTTTTCTTCTGTTCAATCATCCATTCCAAAAGTGCGAAGCCAGTCCTCGTACCGTTTTTCGACGCTTCTAAATCACCACCTTCTTCTGCGGGCATAATAACATCGATTGAGACTACGTTGTAGTCCGCTTTTTGAAATGCTAGCTTCGCTTCTTCGACTGTTCTGGCGAATTCAACTTTGAAGCGGTCGTCGTGAAGCAATCGATTCGCGTAGTGCCACATGTAGGGTGTTGGTGATCCGGGAGAATCCAGATCCTCTGGAATCTCATCGTCCACCATCAAGATACTTTTTACTATGGTTTTCATGTAGAAGGAATCACACTTCGCGGTAGTACGATAACGAACTCAGCTCCAATATCACTCGATGGCCTTCTGTATTCTAGTTCGCCGCCATGTGCTTGCACGATTTTTCTAGCAATTGCAAGTCCAAACCCCTGACCTGTTGCTTGCCTTCGTTTTGCGTTCGGAGCACGGTATCCTAAAGAGAAGATTCGGTCTTCGCATCCCGCGGGGACACCAATACCGTAGTCACGAACAGAAATCTCAAAGTTTGGTCCTTGGGTGGAAAAGTTAACCTCAACTAAGAACTTGCTGGCGTCGTCATCGGCATACTTGACTGCATTCTGGAGTAAATTTAGGACCACTTGTTGCATTCGAGCCTTGTCCAGCTGCATTCTAGGAGCAAGATTTAGTGTTGGGCGTCTTATTCGGTTTAAAGGGAGTTTCCTCCGCGTCACCTCGCCTTCTTCAATAGCCCGCGTGGCTGGTGCGAAAAGGTCATGGACTACATTTATCCACTGACGATTAAGAGTTAGACTTCGTTCAAGGTCGCTTCCTACTTCAAAATCAGTTAGCAGGTCCGAAAATGACTTCGTATAACTCTCAAGATCGGAAAGATAGTCGTGCGTAAATCGGAAGTTTCCAAGCCCAATTCGGATTTCTTCGAGCGCAGCTCTCATGCCTGCGACAGGGCTCTTTAGCTCGTGGCCTAATCGGGCCAAAGATTCTAGCCGCTCACCTTCGGCAGTAAACATCTCAAAAAAGACGGCAAAGGATTGCCCAAGCGCCTCGCAAACAGCGATGTCTCCGTAATTGAATGCAACGTTACGGCTGGATTGAGGCTTGGGGCTTTTTAGACAAACAACTGCTCCAAGTGACGCGCCACGAAGATCTCGAATTGGGATTGCTACAATCGCTATATTGTTAGGATTACAATCCACGCTATGCGGATTCTTCGATTCCACGCCATTCGTGAAACGCAGAAGCTCCCGATTCGAGTCAACGCACTCTTTTGCGCAGTCGAGAACTGATTCGAGCGATGTTTTGATCAAATCAATGCTCTCGTGCGTCATGTTGACCAATCGTAATTCACCTCGCAAATTGGTTCGCCATATCACCACTGCGTCGCAATCGATATATTCCCGTATTCGACGAGTCAGAATGCCGTATAAGTTGTCGATCGAACCTCGATTCGCGCTTGTTACAAATTCTCGTTGTATCAGGTTCGCTTTGCGGAAGCAGGTTTCATGAAGTATGTCTTCGTAGTGCTCTGCGAAAAGCCGACCAAGCTGATCTAGTTCATCCACTGTGACGTCAATCGCTTTCTCGTCCAAAAGATTGATGACACACAAAACTTGATTGCGGTTCGCAATATTCAAAACTGGAATCGACGACATATGAGTTAGGCCGAGTTCCTCAGATTGGAAAGGGTGTTGATCTTTGTGGTGGCCAAGCTCGGAAACGAGTAGTACCGACTGAACTGGACGTTTGCTTTCGACCGACAAGCCGGAATGAGAGCTTTGAACATCCATGCTGTTTGGGAAAACACTGGATGTTCCTACGGATTCTGCGTGAAGCAGACGTCGGTTCACTGGATCATGATTCCAGAGCGAAACCACCTTGACTTTGAACTCTTGCTGAACTGCTTCAGCAAAGTCTGCGAAAAAACTAGAGACCACACGTTCTCCTACGTTGATGCAGTTGTCGACTTCTGCCACGCGTGGGCTAAGCAGATGGCGGCTCAGTCGATGGCTCTTTGGGGAGGCACTTGGTGTCATATGCCTAGCTTTCGCAAAAAATCGCGGGACTCTTGTGCGGCAGAAATCGGGCGAAGCGAGTAATCTTGATCTACGATCAGCCAGCCATCGTAGCGTTTCGAATTCAGTAGCTGGATGATTTCACGGATTGGAACAATTCCTTGCCCCAACGGCACGAATCCTCGCGAATAGAAAGGAAGCGAGCGACCAAACTCCGGCGACCAGTCTTTGAGATGAATGGAGATGGTTTGTTCCAGGTTTTGACGGACTACAGACTGAACATCAGCGCCGGCTACCGTTAAATGGCCCGTGTCGGGCATGAATCGACAATAGGCGTATTGCTTCAGTAACCTGATCGCTTCGCTTGCGGTCTGGATCGGCTTAAACATATGCGGATGGATCGCAATTTGGCACCGAATATCGGCTTGCGTAAATAGCACATGTTCTTCGTCCGTCCAGTCGTCAACGTAAACGTATGGAACCGCAACTTTGGGTTTTCGCTGAATGTATTGGCCAACGAGGTTAAGCCTGTCAATGAGACTTCCTCCTGAAACCCCCGCAAGCTGTAGCGAGTGAGCATCGAGCGACCGCACGAGCAAATCGACATCACTATCGGAAACAAACTGTGCTAACTCGACACCGTCGAAGCCTGCGGCTCGAACCTCTTCAAACATGGCATCCAATCCCGCAGGACAGTCGTCCCAGGTAATCGTCTGTAGTCCGATTTTCAAGTTTTACCTCGTCACTGAGAACGGTGAAGCATTTAGGTCGACCAAACCGCACGATTGCATTTTAACAAGGAAATCTCAAAAAGTGTTGCTCAGTTCGGATTGCAGGCTGCAACTCGCCTGCATGAAGCTGGAATCGCTAGTAATCGCGGGTCAGCATACCGCGGTGAATGTGTTCCTGAGCCTTGTACACACCGCCCGTCAAGCCACGAGAATTGGGAGGGCCCGAAGTCGCTGAGCGAACCGCAAGGACGCAGGCGCCGAAGGTCAGCTTGATAATTGGGACTAAGTCGTAACAAGGTAGCCGTAGGAGAACCTGCGGCTGGATCACCTCCTTTAAGAGAGAACGTGGCAGGAGTCGCGGAAAGGCGGCGCTAGCGTAAGCTGGAGCCTGGAGCGATCTTTCGAGATCAAGCTCTGTAATAGCTGAGTAAGCGGCAGTCGTTCCTGTTCACTATCCTACTCTCTTTCTTACTCAAGTATAAGATTTTGCTATGCGGCGCAGCCATAGAGCGCGCTGCCGGACATCCAACTGGCCTCGAGAACGATTTTTTTAGCTTGGCTTCCAGTGAGAATTGGGAGCCAAGTTGAAAGAGTTAAACAACCATTCCATTCTGGGGCTGTAGCTCAGTTGGGAGAGCGCCTGATTTGCATTCAGGAGGTCGTCAGTTCGATCCTGATCAGCTCCACCAGGTACTCCGTAAACGCAATATGGGCCTGTAGCTCAGTTGGTTAGAGCGCACCCCTGATAAGGGTGAGGTCGCTAGTTCGAATCCAGCCAGGCCCACCACTAGAAGTCGTAGTGGAAGCAGTAGTGTTGGAAGCAGTATTAGAGAAGTAGAGATTTGAGAGTTTAGAGATCAGGACTTCCATCGGGAAATCGGGTAGGAGGATTGATTCCTGAGCTTTCAGCGTCCCGCGGAAGCGGCGTTGGAATAAGGGTTTGTTCTTTGACAATTGAATATTGACGGG
>JANMHA010000368.1:0-17177 GCA_031374925.1 Pirellula sp.
GGAGAGAATGGCGTACGTCAAAACATCGACGGCGAAGACGGAGGCAAGTTTTTCGATGCGTTGTCGAATCCACTCTTTTCGGTAGGAGTAATCTTTTCCCGAGAAATCGTCGACGCCGCTCAAATACGCCCTGCGAACGCATCGCTGACAGACGTGCAGAATCGAAACCTCGGAAGGGCTGTAAATCTCAGAACGTAGCGGCCTAGGCATTTTTGCTCTCCTATCTGTTGCGACTGTTCTACCAACCTGATGCCAGAAAAATTCTACCGACCCGCCATCCATCAGGCAAGCAAAAAATGCAAAAAGTGGGTGGCACTGGCCACTGAAAAATGCACAAAGTGGGTGGCACTGGCCACTGCACTGCTCCTATCTGTTGCGACTGTTCTACCAACCTGATGCCAGAGAAATTCTACCGACCCGCCATCCATCAGGCAAGCAAAAAATGCAAAAAGTGGGTGGCACTGGCCACTGGCACTGGCCACTGCACTGGCCACTCTGGGTGGCACTGGCCACTCTGGCCCCCGTGGCAAGAACCGGGGGCAACGAGTCGCGAAGGTTTCGGACGCACGTAGGGCCAAACTGAAGCGTTTAGGGTTTGAGCGAGCGTTGATGTACAAGACGCTGATTCTGACCGGGTTGCGTTCCAACGAAATGCGGACACTTCGCAAGGCTGATTTATCGTTTGGCGACCTTCCGTTTTTGGTGCTGCGGTCCAGCAACGAAAAGAACCGCAAGGGCTCGACAATCCCGCTGAAGAGCGACCTTGCCGCCGAGTTGCGGGAGTGGACGAAGGACAAGGAACCGAGCGATTTAGTTTTCAACGTGCCGACGGGGTTGCTTCGGATCTTGAACCGAGACCTTGAAGCGGCTGGAATTAAGAAGATTGACGAACGAGACGGACGGATTCACTTGCACGCCATGCGTCATTCGACGGGGACTCACCTATCGGCTGCGGGGGTTGCCCCACGTACCGCCCAGGCTGTCATGCGGCATAGCGACATCGCGCTGACGATGAACACCTACACCGACGAACGATTGTTAGAAACATCGGTTGCGGTTGAGCTATTGCCATCGCTTCCGATCACGCCCCGCGACACCGAAGCGGAAACTTCGGTTGCCCCAACGGTTGCCCCAACTTCGTACAATTCGAGTCAAAACGGGTCAATTCCTGGCAAGAGAGGCAGCATGCCGGGTTCGGACGAAAAACAAAAACACCCTGCAAAACACGGCGTTTTACAGGGTTTCAATCAATCGGGGCGGCGAGATTCGAACTCACGACCTCTGCGTCCCGAACGCAGCGCTCTACCAGGCTGAGCCACGCCCCGAATCATGCACTTGGTCCCTCGATTGTAGAGCTACTTCCCTTGACTAGCAATATTTTGCGATCGCGTAGCGTAGTATTTCTCGTTGACAATCCCGGCGGGGACCGCTGAGCAACACTGGGTACTGATTTTGGACTTTTCCTAGAGCGACTTCCTTATCCGATCGAATCCCACTTTGATTTCACTCCCCACGAGTTTTAGTGCCTCCCAAACGTCACTCCCCATTAAAAAAAATGACTTGGTCAATATCTTTTATTCGGCCCTGGAACATAGCTCTACCATTTCATGGCCATGAGTTCCGCACGCTTTTGTTGAAACTCGAGCTCGGTGATTAACTTCTCCGTGCGAAGTTGCTCGAGCTTCCTTAATCGTTCATCAAACGGAAGTTGTTCCGATTGCCGACCTAAGATGTCGTCCCCCTCGATATCAATATCAATCTCGGTTGTAGCAATGCCACGCTCCGAAAAAACATTAACCGCACTAAAAATACCGATTGCCGCCGCGACCAGCGTCCACAGAATCCCAAAGGGACCAAAGATTGGAATGACGACGACAATGCCAATACCGACAAAGACGGTCCCGACGATCATCCCCATGACTGAAGCCAGCTTGCTCGGTCGTACTCGTACGCGTCGCATCAGTTTCAACTCCCCGCCAAATTGCCAATATCGGTCCTAAGAAATGATAGCAGTCATTGCGTGGGCTGGCAACTTACCCCAGTAGTCGCTTCATCGCCGACGCCACTCCGAATGCAACGTCCGTCATTCTAGTGTAGTCGAGTGTTTCGGGTGTGTCGGTGGATTGATGATAGTGCGGGTTACGTAGAAAGCTCGTGTCGGTCAACATCAATGCTGGGTAGCCCTGGTCCCAAAACGAACTGTTGTCGCTCAGGCGAATCTCTTGGATCCTTTCTGGCAACACGATGGAAAAGAGCGGGAGCCGAGTTCCTCGCTTGAACCCTCGACGAAAGCCATAAGACAATTTCCACGAGGCCAAGTTGCCTACGGCGGCAAGAAAATTACCTCTCCGTGGAAAGAACCGGTGCAGCCATTTTGGAATGGTAGGAGGAACGCGTTGAGAGCCAAGTTCATCACGGAAGTAACCAACCATTTCGAGACATAGCATGCCAACAATCTTGTCGCCGCGTAAACGGGCCTGTCGAGCATGATGCTGACTACCCATCGAGTCGAGATTGAAGTACGGGGGCACTTCGCATGCAAACGCGACGAACCTCGCAGTCCGCTTTCCGACATGATCATGAAGCAGGCGACTTACTTCCAGCAAGACGGCAACGGCGGATGCATTGTCGTCGGCGCCAGGGGTGGTGAAAACGGTATCGTAGTGCGCCCCCAGCAAAACGATCTCGTCTGATTTACGCGTACCAGGTTGGCTAACAATCAAGTTCGTTGCTGGGTCACCCAGCGCATCGAAGTTTTCATCGACGACGCAGTACTTCATTCCGGTCCATTGACCACGGATGTAGCCCAATGTCGCTTCGATGGTCTTCGGTCTGGCAAGCGTCCGAGGTCCAATCAGCCCCGCCAATCGATCGACGTGCAAAAACAGTTGTTGTTCGATGTCGTTGCGATGCATGTCGATTACTAAACTAAAAGGGAGTCAATCGTTCGAGACATTGAAACAAAAAACTCATAAGAAGAATTCTTTTTGAAACGATAGTTTTAACGCATGACCAAAGGTGTCACCAAGCTCGATAAACTAATTTCTTCTCATTTGAATTCGGATGGGCATCCTTTTCGCTTAGTCGACGCATGATTTAGTCGACGAAGCATGCCACTAAGTTCATTAATCGCAGGGAAGACGCGAATCATGACAAGCTTTTACGCCCATACAATAAGTAACCATCAATCGGAATGGGAACCACTTCGCGAGCATTTGCACTTGGTGTCTGCGCATGCGGAGCGTTTCGCTAGCAAATTTGATGCGGCCGCCTGGGGTAGGACTCTGGGTTGGTGGCATGATCTTGGCAAATACTCTGCCCAATTCCAGAATTATCTCGTGAATTCAGCCAATACCGACGTCCATCAATCCGAAATCATCGGCCGCGTTGATCATTCGACAGCGGGAGCCATCAACGCAGTAAGGCAATTCGGCCCTAATAGACAACCCTTCAGCCACGCCCTCGCATTCTGCATCGCTGGGCATCACGCTGGTCTCGCCAATGCAATTGCTGACGGACCTCCGCGGTCTCTTTCAGAACGACTGACGAGTCCGGTGAAGTTTGTGTCTTCAAGTTGCCGCAACGTCCGCCTCCCGGAATTTTGCGAAGCACTGCAGAAACGACACAAGGATTACTCATCGCGCGATCAGCATCTAGCTCTTAAGAGCGAGATCAACGATCCTGAGTTTGACGCAGTCTGCTCTTTCATGTCCTCTTATGAATCGTTACGATTTTGTTTACTTGTTTGACGTCCTTGATGGGAATCCTAATGGCGATCCGGACGCAGGTAATTTGCCTCGCGTTGATGCCGAAACTGGACAGGGAATGGGTACTCAAGGTAGCGTTTTTGCCTTCCGCAATCTATCCCGTAGCGAGAGATTTGCGGTCAAATTTCATAAACGAGAGCGGGCGTATTATCAAGAGCTCGACGTGTATCTTCGACTTCGCGAACTACAAATCGATTCGATTCGTGGCCATGTGGTCCCGCAATTACTTCATTACGACGACGAACTTCTCGCCATTGAAATGACCATTGTGAGCCCTCCTTTTTGCCTAGACTTTGGTGGTGCCTATTTGGATCGACCACCGGATTATTCGCCCGAGGTCTGGGCGGATTGGCGGGAAATGAAATCAGAGTCCTTTGAAGACAACTGGCCAAAAGTCGAATCGATCCTTGCCGAATTTCGATCCTACGGAATCTATATCGCAGATATTAACCCAGGAAATATTAGGTTCGAATAGACAGATGTACACCGACGAGCAACTTGCTCCGATCTCTGCCCTCCAGCATTTGGTTTTCTGTGCCAGGCAATGCGCCCTGATTCATGTGGAACGCGTTGTGCTCAGGCACTTTGCCTCGAAGAAATGCTTTCGGTTGGGATTCCATCCGGACAGATCTTTTACGGTGAACAAAGGCGTCGCATCGAGGTCCCCTTTGATGAATCACTCCGCGCAAAAACGGAAGGACTTTGTGTTGAACTTCATCAATTGCTTAACCAATCGCGGCTTCCCACGCCAGTGAACGATCGCCGATGCAAACGCTGCTCGTTGATCGAACATTGCATGCCCGAACAAACGCAATCGCCCAGCAAAGCAAGTCGTTGAATCGAACGCCAAATTGCAATTCAACTGGAAGACACGTGATGAAACAGCGCTTATGCGGGCATCGATGCGCAACTCGTTTGCTGCCGACCAGCATTCGGTTTCCTGCGTTTCTTTCGTGTATTTAGTTTTTTTCGTGGTTGAAACGCTGACGGCGAATCAACGGGGAAGCAGTGTAAACTGGGTAGCGCGCGGCGTGATAATACGCCAAACTAAAGTTGAGGGTAGACAAGCTACCGCTCAACTTGAAAACCGATTGCGGAAAACCTTACGATAAGCTCTGGTTCAAATACAGCTCTTCCATCGCTTGAGTGGTGTCCGCCTCGTTGGCTGTTTTGTCCGCTCGGATCATGGCGATTTTGGGGTCGCGCAGACTTAGCTTGCCTGTACCATTTTCTCGGATGATTCCTTCGAATTTGACCGTCACCACGATCTGCGGCAAAAATTCCCAGCCTGGCCGTGTGCCGCTCGCACTTTGCCGTTCAAATTTGCGACCTGTCAACAAACCTTGTTGCAACACATCGTTCTGAATCTGCCGGTCTCGCACGACATCCAAGCCTGCGACGTCGCCAACCATTTCGAAAGGTGCGCCCCCAGCGGTGAGACTTCTAGCCGAAATGACATATGAGCCAAACATCCCCGCCGATTCTTTGCTTGTAACCGCCATCGTGCCCCCTGTAATCACTAGGTCCAACGTGATCTCAGGCTTGCGTTTGATCCAGCTCGGATCCCGCGTCGCAACGTGATACGCACCGAGCAAGTCCTTGGCAATGATCCCTTCGTAGCCTTGGGCCCGGAAGTGATGAAAGAAACGGTTGACGTCCTCTTTGTTGTTAGCCAGTTGGCCTTCCGCAAACAATAGCGGCAATGGGGTCGCTTGTTGTAGCAACGGACTCAAGAGCGATGACAAAGCTGCGCGGCGTTGGTGCAACGGTTGCCGCGTGAGGTCGACGTTGTTCATGTAAAGCAAATCGAAGGCCGCAAACTTCAACGTCACCGGACGGACGGGTTCTCCCTGTAGCATGGCAAAGACTTCGTACACCGAGGCGGGCCGCGGGCCCTCCATATCCAAAATCGTCCCAAAGAGTTCCCCGTCTACAATGGCGTTGGCAGCCGGGAACATGGCTATCGTCCGGTCCAAACCTGGAACCAGCTCAAGCCAGTCCTTTCGATTGCGTGTGTACGCGCCGCAAAGGGTGGAGCCAGTGATATCCGAGGCCTTGTGCAATAGCAGTCGAATTCCATCGTATTTTCGTTCGACCCAAACTGGGTATTTGGTGATGTGTTCGCCACCCACCGATGCGAGAGCCGGCCGGACAGGTGAAAGCGGCTTGAGTTGGATCGCTTGCAAGCCGGCGGGGCCATGTTCGCTTAGCACATTGGCCACGTTGATCGGATCGGTCAATGCGATCGCGTGCTCGACCGATTCGGTTGTTACGTTGAACTGTTTGGCGATGGCGGCTGCCAGCAATTGGCCTTGGTATTCAAAACCGAAGCCCGCCGATCTCAGTACGAGTTTGACCAAATAGTAAGCTTCCATCCGGCCACAACGCGAGAGCAGCGAACGGAGCAATTCGTACCGATTGGTGGCCGACAAATTTGGCATCGTTCGCAATGCCGCAAGCACCTCAGCTGCTGTGAGCGGATCGTCCTGTTTTACCACCTTGGCATGTTTAGCGAAGACAATCGCGATATCACCGACACGCGTTAACTCATCGAGAAGGTCCGTGCGAGCTTGCAGCGATACCGATTGGAGCAATCGCAGCAGTGAATCGCGACGAAACATACTGCGTCGCCCTTCGAATGGGTCTCCCAGCAGGCAGGCAATCTTTTGGCAAAAACTCAAACCGATCTCGGTGTTCAATAGAGTTTCAACGATCTGGATGGAAGCCTGTGTTGAAGCTATCGATTTCGATTGGCATGCAAAACCGAATATCTCTGTGGCTCTCTGGTCCGCCAATCCGCTAAGTGGCAAGAACAAACCTTTGCAAAGCGAGAAGAAAGCGATGGATGCGAATCGCTCGATTGGAATGGCAGCCGTTGGATCCTCTTTGGCTAACGCGGCGATGGCAACTTGCAAGTGATAAGGCATCTCAGGCAAGGACAAGTCATCGCTTTGCAGGCCGATCGACTTTAAGCTAGCAGCTAGGTCGTTACCAGCAGTGTACCAATCTTGGACATCAAATTCAGTGATGATTTTCATACTGGTTCTCTACGCGAATAGCTCAAAAGACTTTTGTGCGCCAATGAGGAAAATGAGAACATTATTGCTCACCCGCTCGCTTTCGCTGCTTCGAATCGTCCACTTGGGTGAATCATGCAATCAGCTTTGCGAAACAGGACATCCGTCAGCGGTGCGACGGATCTACGTGGGCCGTGGTCCAACTCCGTTCGGTGTTTTCCAATATCCGCCGAGGGCGTGATCGAACTGCAATCGAACTGCCGGTTGCTCCGTTACGATCTTGCCGTTGTAATAGATCGTCCGACCACCAACGAAGACTCGCATCGGCCAGCCTCGAAGTGTTTCACCTGCCCACGGCGACCATTTGCTCTTGGCAAACTGCTCCGAGTTTTCGATCGTGCGGGAGTGATTCGGGTCGACCAACACCACGTCTGCATCGTAACCAACTTCGATACGCCCTTTTCCAACGATACTCCAAACACGAGCCGGCGCGTCACTTGTCCAGCTCGCAATCTGCTCCCAAGTGCACTCACCTCGCGCTGCCCGCTCTAAGAGCAACGAAAAGTAATTTTCTACTGCCGGTAAGCCGCTAGGTGACTTTGGGTAAGGCTGATTTTTTTCTTCTAGAGTGTGCGGTGCATGGTCTGTTGCTACGACTTGAATGTGCCCATCCAACAAGGCTTGCCAGAGTTTGGTATTGTCGTCCCGAGTTTTGATCGAAGGATTCATTTGAATAAGCGTGCCGAGCCTAGCGTAGTCGCCTACATTGAAATGCCAGTGGTGTGGACAAAGCTCGGCGGTAATTAGGTCTGCATGGTCGGTGATCAACGGAATCTCAGCGGCGGTGCTGACATGTAGGACGTGAAAGCGATGCTGGTGGCGTTTCGCAAGATCAATGGCTCGGCGAGTTGCAATAACCGCCGCGGACTCATCACGTATTTTGGAATGGTCTGAAACTTGGAGATCGCTTCCTAAGCGAGCTTGATTTTGACGAACGGTAGCTTCATCCTCGCAGTGCGCGCAAATAGGTAGTGAGGTCTCAGCGAAGATTTGTTCGAGGGCTTCTTGATCGTCCACCAGTAGATCACCTGTACTGGAGCCGAGAAAAATTTTAATGCCTGGCACGCCTGTCGCATGAACTAGCGATTCAAGGTTCGTTGTCGTGGCTCCGATATAAAATCCATAGTTGACGATCGATTTGGAAGCGGCCAAACGGTATTTATCTTCAATGAGGGACTGGTCGATTGCTGCAGGTTTGGTGTTTGGCATTTCTAAAAAGGAAGTCACTCCGCCGGCAGCACAGGCGCGAGAGGCTGTCATCAAGTCCTCTTTGTGCGTTAATCCAGGTTCGCGAAAGTGCACTTGATCGTCGATGAGTCCCGGAAAAAGGACTAGTCCGGTCGCATCGATGACCTCCTCGGCCATGGTGGTTGCCGCAGCATCTACGCTGACAATGATCCCGTCCTCGATGAGCAGATTCGTCAAGGCACGTCCACTAGGCAGGATTGCAGTGACGTTTTTGATGAGAATGGATTGTGGCATGATTGACGATGCAAGTCGGTGAGCGAGGACGTATACTGGTGCTGAGTCCAATTTACCGAGATTTTGTTTATGCAACAGATGGGGCCGACCCGTGTCCAACTTCCAGTATGCAACTTGCTTTGTTCCAAAGAAACCCAAGAGCTGCTTCCAAGCAATCGTGGGTGTGTTGAGCTTGACGTCTTTGCTAACGTTTATCGGAAGTGGATGTCAAGCTCAGGACACCAAGGAAACCGCGAGTCCGAAGACGGTTGAGGGATGGCATCAACGCGTCGAAAAGGCATTGCAGGAGGGAAAAGCCGACGAAGCGCTGCGGGAAATGGATGCTGCGATCAAGAGCCGTCCAGACAATTCTCAGCTGCTCAGTATCCGAGGTTCTTTAAAATTTCGAAGTGGAAAGGTAACCGAGTCCCTAGTCGACTTTGACAAGTGCATCGAGTTGAGCCCGGAAAGCAAGCCGTTTCTATGGCAGCGTGGCATCGCACTTTATTATGCAGAGAAGTACAAGGAGGGGCTTGAACAGTTTGCGGTTCACCGCGAAGTGAATCCGAACGATGTCGAAAACGCATTCTGGCATTTCCTCTGCAACGTAAGGTTGAACGGACTCGAGGCAGCACAAAAAGATGTTCTGTTGGCGGGATTCGATAGTCGCGTACCATTGATGCAGGTCCAAAAGTTGATCCAAGGCAAGCTAACCCCTGACGACGTGATTGCCGCTTGCGAAAAAGGAGGGACTGGTACCAACAGCCAAAAGTTAGCTCGATTCTATGGCTATCTCTATATTGGACTCTATTACGATGCCCTGAAGGACACTGAAAAAGCAAAGCAGTGGCTTGAAAAGTGCCTTGAGCAGGAAGTCGATAGCTACATGGCCGACGTCGCCAAGATTCATCTGAAATTACTCAAGTCAAAAAAATAGATGAAGCCCAAATATTGTCGCCTTTTGCTCCGCAAAAGTGCGTTAACGAGGCGCACTTTCGCAGAGCGAAAGGCGACACAAAATCAATGTCCAACGCGGCCAAGAAGTACCGCTAAAACCGTCTTGAACATGAGGCGGATATCACCCACTAGGGTTCTCCTATCAGCGTACTGCAAATCCATTCGCATCCAATCAGAAAAGGATATCTTTCGGGATTTGGAAATCTGCCAAATGCAGGTCAAGCCTGGTTTCGTATCCAGACGTCGGCGTTGCCATACTTTGCAATTGGCATCTTCATTGCAGGGTAGCGGTCGTGGGCCAACGATGGCCATGTCTCCCACCAGCACGTTCCAAAGTTGAGGTAATTCGTCAAGACCGGTTTTTCGAAGGAAACGACCTAGTTTTGTAACACGTGGGTCATTCTTCATCTTGAAGGCCGGGCCGTCTCGCTCGTTTAACTGTTGTAGTTTCCCTTTGAGCTCTTCGGCGTCGACCACCATGGTTCGCAATTTGTACATTGAAAATACATTGCCGAATTGCCCGGTTCGCAATTGTAGGAAGAAGACAGGCCCTTTCGATGTTAACTTGATGGCAAAAGCAGCCGTCAAAATGAATGGAAAGGCAAATACGAGACCAATCAAAGCACAACCAATATCCATGCAACGTTTCCAAACGGGGTACCGTCCACAAATGTGAGTAGTGGCGACGGTACTGGTAGCGACAAGTTGTTCGCCGCCAACTCGGCGATTTTGAGAATCATCATCGGCTCGAATGACGCTGCTCACTTTGTGCGGAGAGACGGTAGTGGAAGTCCTATTTCCGTGCTTGGGATTTCCATGCTTGGAAATTGGGGTTTCCGCAACGGTAACTTCGCTACCTGTTTCATTATCGAAAAGCACATCCGAGTCGGAATCCGGAGAAGAATCGGAACGGCTCTGCGTTGTGCAACGGGTTTCTTTGCCGGAATACGTGAACACCTCCGCCTCGAAGTTTAAGCCGTTCCGGTTGGCTGTGCGGACAATGCAGTTGAGCACGACTCGAGCCCCATCCATCTCGGTCATTGGAAGCAAGACTCCCAGTCCACCCTTAAGCAGAAGCCCTTTTTCGTCTGTCTGTCGCAATCGTTTGTGCAATATCTTCGCCAGGAGACAAAGCTGACTTCTTGTATCCTTGCTCGTCCCGTTTTTGAGTTGTATCACAATCAGAGAGAAATACTGGCCGTAGCGATCACACCGTATCCGTTCTTTGGTCAGCAAGAGCTCCATGGCCTTTGGCGAAAGCAGCAACGGAGACGGCGATTTATTATGCCGCTTCATTGCTGTGCTTGGAGATTCAGCCATTGTTCAACCTGTTGTAAGTCATGAGGCTTTATTTTTCAGGCTGAGGCCAGTCTCTGCTTAGCTCACCTGAATGAAGCAGAAAAATCGCCTGAATTTCGACCGGCCTTTATCATCGCCTAGGACGAACAAATTGCGAGAGGTTTCGTTTGGGAATTTCGAAAATCCAGGCAAATCAAGGTGTTTCGGCCGACCACGCGCTGAGTAAGGGGCTGTGATCCAATTTGTGTGCCAGCGCTTCGCTTTGGGCGTGCCACACGCAATTGTCGCCATTCGTTCCGCGCAAGTGCGCCTCGTAAACGCACTTTCGCGGAACGAAAGGCGACAATCGAGCGGAGGCGCTGAGGATTGTCCCTATCTCTCCGCGTCTAAGGTGGCGTCGTTGGCGGTGCCGGTCATTTCCGTGCCCCCACCGCTCCGCGAACGGACGGCGGACGCAAAACTGTCTGGCAGACGCATCACCCAAAGAACAACTACCCATAGCATGCTGACAACGGCCAAAAGTGCCAAAAGGGCCACGAGTCCTTCCCGAATGAGCCTGGTAACCATGGACGCCACGGGAGCCGTAATTGAATCGGCTCGCTCCTGTACCAGCACCCAAAGGTCAGTGCGTTCAAGCGATTCGGAAACTCTCCGTGAAATATCGACTCGTTGCATGGCAGCAATCCATTTACCGCCGAATTCATGGCCTCGCGGTTCCTTCGAGACTGGATCCACGTAGTCAAGAGTCCCTCCGTCTTTCATCGTTTTAAGAACTTCCGGGTCGATTTGGAATTGGCTCCCCTGCACATCGACTGCGGCGCTTGCCCCCATCAACTTTCGGAAAATGGGATGTTGCAGCAGGGTTCCTTCTTGCGTTCCTTCGTGTCCGTCTACCAAAACGGCAAAACGATTCTTGTGATGCGGCGTCCCCTCCGAAGCAACTTTGTCTTCGTCCTCGGCGAGCAGCTCAAAATCACCGACGTTGATGGTCAGCACCAACAAGCCGTCAACTTGTTCGGTTTCTGTTTTTTTGGTATCGCTCGGGTCTTTAACTACTTTGTCTTCTTTGTCTTTGTCTTTGTCTTCTTTGATTTCGACTTCTCGCGTCACTGAAATCGGTGTGGAAACTGCGATTTTATTTCTATTGGTGGTCTTGGATTTAAATGGTACGCTAACTTGCGAAGAGGTTGTACGCGGGATGTTTCGAGGGGGAGTTCTTTCGTCAAGGTCACGCGATTGGCCAGAAAAATAACTGCGATACGCGACGTTGGCGCCGATCGGGTTCGCAACCCTGTCCGACGTAAAGGCACCAGCCAACATGGTCCCAAACCGATCTGTAATGAACATGCTGTCAAAACGAGCTGGCTTTTGCGAATTACCGATCTGTGATTTTATTTCCAATAGACGTTTTTCAAGGTAGTCCTCCAATTCAATCCGACCCGCTAGGGCTCCAAGTCGTGCCTGGCTTTCAGGGGGTGTTCGATCGGTAGCTAAGTCATGCAACAGATCATCACCCGCTTCGTCCACGCAGGCCACGAAACGCGTCTCTAGCTCAGGACGGCGCGCGTCTTCCTCGATCAACTTGAAGAGGGAGGCCATCTCCGATTCGAGAGTTCTGGCTGCAAACTGGGCTGCAAACAGGTTGCTTTGCAACGCCCACTTTCGCAGTTGATCCGACGTTTCCGTTGAGGCCAACAAAACTCCGCGCCGAGCAAACAACCCCATCACAGCCAATAGCAATATCGGACCGACTATGCCTAGCAACATGAGCGGTCGACGCAAACGGGCCATTTGTCTGCGCTCGATCGCAGCCAGTACTAGCTGTACATTGGCAAATCGATCCTCAGGCTTCTTGGCAATGCAGCGATCGACAATCGCTACCAGCCAACGATCCATACCCCTAACGCGATGGTGAGCCCGTGGGAAGTGGCTTTTGAAAATAGTATCGCGATAGCGTTTGAGTCGCTCAGGCAGACTGGCGGCTGTATCCAGCGTCGTTACCGTGTCGGGCGTTTTGTAGGGTGGGCTACCGACGATCATGCAATAGAATATCGCGCCCAAGGCATACACGTCCCATCGCGCGTCGGGTACTGCGTTGAGATCGGCTTGCTCTGGAGCCATGTAGAAAAGCGTGCCGAGCGAAGGAGTCTGTTCGTTGGATAAACGGCTCTGCCCAAAGTCAGCCAAACGCGGCAACCAGTCTTGATCCAATAGCACGTTGGCCGGCTTGAGATCGCAATGCAGTACCCCTTTTCCGTGCGAGTGATTTAGTCCCATCGCAATATCAGAAAAAAGTTCTACTGCCTTCGAGGGCGCCATCGGACCGCGGGCGCGGATCAAATCGTCAAGTGAGCCGTTTTCCAAATACTCCATCACGTAGTAAGGTGGCTCTGCGTCCCAGCCCACCTCTAACACCTGGACTATAAAACGATTGCCAGCCATGCTCACCAGGTTTTTGACTTCACGAGTCAACGATGACCAGTTGACGCCAGAACGGTGTAAGTAGAATTTGATGGCGACCGTGCGACCCGTGTTCAAATTGTTTCCAACCCAAACCTGCCCAAATGCTCCTTGCCCCAACAACCGGTCCAGCCGATATCCGGGCACTTGGGCTGGCGGTACCGTCGCGCGCAGGCTGAGCTCCTCCGCACGCATTTGCTCGCCGACGGTTTGATTGAGGGTGTTATCGATGGGATTGGGATTCGATACGAGCGTCAAGGCAAAATGTCGGGATGAGCGACCAAATGGTAAATTCAACTTGTAGCATTTTAAGCAAAAAACGCCCTTTAGTCCCTAACCAAGCCGTAAATTATCTAACTAAGTTTCACCCGATAGTACGACAAAATACGCACTGGTAGACGCTGCTAGCGTCGGCTCGGATGCTGCTAGCATTGTAGCGGATGCTGGCAGCATCCGCCACGATGGCTAACTTCGGCTCGGATGCTGGCAGCATCCGCCACGATGGGCTGCGGATTACTAGCTTGCGCGTCGTGCTAACTTCTTACCGAAACTGGTACCGGCGTACTTTTCATTAACGATTCGATGATTTGCGTCGTATCCACGCCGTCTCCAATCGCGCGATGATTTACGATGATTCGGTGGCGAAGAACAGGGATCGCGACCATCATCAAATCGTCCAAAATGGGTGCCGTCCGACCCTCCAACAACGCCCGAGCTTTGGCCGCTAACACCAAATTTTGGCTTCCTCGGGGTCCCGCACCAAAAGCCACATAGTCATCGATCATTTTGTTTCCGTTTCCCGGTCGTGTGCCGGAACACATGGAAACAGCAAAGTCGGCAATATGATCCGGTACCGGCACACTTCGAACCGCCAATCGCATCTCAAGAAATGCTTCGCGGGTCAGTTTGCTCTCAGCTATCGGAGTTTCGTTGCCGGTGGTCTTCATCACGATTTCCTTTTCCTGCGAATGCGTTGGATATCCGATATGAAT
Organism: Pirellula sp.; assembly: GCA_031374925.1. GTDB lineage: Bacteria > Planctomycetota > Planctomycetia > Pirellulales > Pirellulaceae > JBKCUI01. Next base: position 14,014 of record JANMHA010000368.1, read on the forward strand.
CTCCATCATGAATCGGTCGAGCTGGGCTTCCGGCAATGGGTATGTCCCCTCTTGCTCGATCGGATTCTGGGTTGCAACGACCAGAAAAGGCTCTTCCAACGGGTAGGATTCCCCACCTACTGTGACATGCCTTTCCGCCATGGCTTCAAGCAAGGCACTTTGCGTCTTGGGAGCTGCGCGATTGATTTCGTCCGCTAAGACCAAATTCGCAAAGACAGGTCCTTTGCGAAATTGCATGCTCATTTCGTTCGTCTGAACGTCACGTCCAAGCAACTCATATCCCGTGATGTCGCTCGGCATCAAGTCCGGAGTGAATTGGATGCGGGAAAATTTCCAATGAAAAGCATTGGCTAAACTCTTGACCATGAGTGTTTTCGCCAGCCCTGGCGCCCCCACCAAGAGCGCGTGCGACCCAGACAACGCGCAAACCAACAACTGATCGAGAACCAAGTCCTGTCCGATGATCGATTGCTTTAGTATTCTCCGAAGTTGAGGGATCTGGGCGACAAATGCATCGGCGGACGAGGCGGTATTCAAGGCGCATACTTTCTCAGAGGTCAAACTAGCGAGTCTTATTGATCGAAACGTCGACCTGCAATTGTAACCGCTGGGCCGCCAACTCGATATCGTTCGAATCGATCGCGATCCAAACGGGAATGGACCTGAAATCCGATCTGGCCATTGGGTTTGGAGAACGCATTTGGGCAGCCCCAACAACACGATCAATCCGAACGACATGCCCCTTGAGAGTCCGTCCCAATGCAGAAGAACGAATTTCAGCGAGATCGTCGATGGCAACGTTTGCGACATCCGATTCGTGCACTTCTGCTACGCAAACCATCTCGCCCAGATCCGCCAACTCAAATAAAGGGAGCTGGGCTGTCCTTTCCCCGACTTCAACATTCACGCTCACTACAACGCCATCCAGCGGTGAGGCGATGTTGGACTGCTCGAGTTGCAACTTCAGAATTTCAATTTGTTTTTCTAAGCTTGCAATCGGTGTCGCCCGATCTACCAGCTTCCGCGACTCGTTGGCCGCCAGCACGGATCTCTCACTTTGAACCAATTGCAATTTCGATAATTCGACAGCTTGTTGGGCGGCTAATAGAGTTTGCTCGTTGACGACAGAAACCTTGGTCAACTCGTTCCTTTTCGATTCCAACTCGATCGTCCCGATGGCTGCTCGTGTTAGCGGCGACTCGCGAAGACTTTGAAGTGAGGAAATCTGTCGGCCAAGAGATTCCAACTGTTCAAAGCCCTTTTTTGCCATCGCTAGTTGGGAGTTTGCTTGGGTGAGCAATTGTGTTGAGGACTGCAATCGGAGGCCTGCCGCGTCCATCGCTAGATCTGCTTCCCTCTGCTTGGACTGAAGCATTGCCCTCGCCTCGTCCAGTCGAAGGACAGCCGCCTCAAGTTCTAACGCTCGCAATTGGTGGCTCTGCAAGACAAGCAACGGCTGCAGTTTGCGAACCTTTTGTCCAGGCTGTACCAGCAACTGTTCCACGCGATCGCCTGGTATGGCGCTCAAACGAATCAATCCTTTAGCGGGTTGAATTCTCCCCTGCGCCAAAACCTGGTTCGACTTGGGTTTGTCATTCATGGCCACCTCCCAATGTCGCAACGCGGGCGCCGACGTTCTTAGAGGTGAAGGACCACATCCGACAAGTACAAAGAACAGTGCCAGGGTCAAATATCCCCTTCCATGTTTTGCAACCCAAGACATAGCAAAACCGTGCGTCATCATCATCCTTGGGATTGGCAAAGACTGCTCAATCGGAAAACGGAACAAAATCGGAGCTGCGAATCAACCCTAGAATAGATTACACTGCAAAGCCGACGTAGGCGATTTCAACACCTTATTATTTTCGAATTCAAGCACAGGAAATCGGTACGATGCTGCCCGGGAGCGTGCAACGAGCGACACTTTTCGATCCGAGCACTCGAATTCGGATGGCACAACATATTACGCCCTCCATTTGGGCCTCCAATCTGCGCCACTATTTCGGTGCGGGTGAACTCCGAAAACAAGTTCTCTTTGATAATAATCTTACCGTTTTCCCGGGCGAAATCATCATCATGACCGGACCCAGCGGTTCGGGTAAGACGACTCTCCTAACTCTGATCGGAGCGCTCCGTGCTGTTCAGGACGGCAAACTCTCCGTCTTGGGGCAAGACTTGCATGGGGCCAGCCGAAGCCAGTTGGTCAACTTTCGGCGCCAGGTCGGCTTCATATTTCAAGCCCATAATCTGTTCGATTCGCTCAACGCCACGCAAAACGTCCGTATGTCTCTCGAACTCACGCGGCCCGGGAGTTCCATTCGCGAAAACACCAAAATAGCCAAGGAAATGCTCGATAAGGTCGGACTATCCAACCGAACAAGCCATAAACCAAGGCAATTGTCTGGCGGTCAAAAACAACGCGTCGCGATTGCACGTGGACTTGTTCATTGCCCCAAGCTGGTACTTGCCGACGAACCAACTGCCGCTTTGGACGAACAGAGCGGCCGGACCGTCGTCGAACTTCTGCAACGCATGGCAACAGAGAACGAAACCACCATCTTGATCGTCACTCACGACAATCGAATCCTCGACGTGGCCGATCGAATCATTACCCTCGTCGATGGCCAAATCCGAAGTGACGCACTGGTAAAAGAAGCTGGCATCATCACACAAATGCTGGCCAAGTGCAGCGTCTTTGAACGAGTGACTCCACGCACGCTGACCCGGATTGCGGACGAAATGACGATCGAAAGCCTTCCGCCTGGAAAACAGATCATTCGAGAAAACGATCCTGGAGACCGATTCTTCTTGATTCGTGAAGGTACCGTTGTTGTCAAACGAGGTTCACCGGAGAAGGAGGTAGCCGTACTTAAAAGCGGGGACTTCTTCGGTGAGACAGCTTTGCTGACCGGCCAACCAAGAAACGCAAGCGTTTATACCATCGATGAGACACTCCTTTGTTCTCTCAGCAAGGCTAGTTTTCAGTCCGCCATGGCTGAGTCGGCTTCACTCGAAACAGAAATCCGAGAAGCGTACTTCGAAAGAAAGTAGCTTTGCCACTCACTTGGTTTTGTAGCTGAGCGAGGCCCTCGCTCAGGATTGATAGTTACCAACCGAGCGAGGGGCGCGCGCGGCCCCCAGTGGCGCACGGCCCCGTGTTGTAT
>JANMHA010000367.1:0-15890 GCA_031374925.1 Pirellula sp.
GGTTTTCGCCAGGATCTTTTGACTCGCGGACTGACACCTCCGCAGATCGATGCAGTGGCAGAGGGAAGGTTCGTATCAACGATTGAAGTGGTTGCCCCGCCGCAACGATTCTTGACTCCAGAGCAACAGTCCAAGCAAGACGACAAAAGTCCGCGATATGAAGTACAAGAACTAAAGGTCGACCTGGGCCAACAAGTTCAGGCCGGTCAACTTCTGTCGATGCTATCCAACCATCAAGATCTTTACATCGAAGGGAGTGCGTTCAAGAGAGAATCAACGTTACTTGCCAAAGTTGCCGAAAACAGCTGGCCAGTTCAAGCTGAATTCAGCGATGACGATGGTTCCCCTTGGCAGGAAATGGGAACGCCATTGACTATCCGTCATCTTGCCAACTCGTTGGATTTGCAAAGTCGGACACTTTCCTTCTTTGTTCCGCTTGAGAACCAATCTCGTTCATACGAAAAGGAAGGCCAAGTCTTCGCTGTTTGGCGGTTTCGTCCTGGACAGCGCGTACGACTTCATATTCCAGTCGAAGAGATGCAAAACGTATTGGTGCTACCCGCGCCCGCGTTGGTACGAGAAGGTCCAGAAGCATACGTGTTTCAGCAAAATGGCGACCTGTTCAATCGAATTTCGGTCAATGTACTCCATCAGGACCGACAGAATGTCGTGATTGCAAACGATGGCAGCGTAGCTCCGGGCTTGTATCTTGCCCAGAGTTCAGCTGCGGCGCTCAATCGCGTTCTCAAGGCTCAGGCGGCGAGCGGTGTTCGAGCTGATATCCATGTGCATGCCGATGGCACAACCCACGCAGCACACTAAGGAAACACCATCATGCTCAACGCAATAATTCGCAACGCACTTCGATACCGTATGTTAGTCGTCGTCATTAGTATGGCGATGCTCGGCTACGGAACCTACTTGGCAACGACGATGCCGATCGATGTGTTTCCAGACCTAGATCGCCCTCGTGTCATCATTTTGACTGAATGTCCAGGGCTTGCCACCGAAGAGGTCGAAACCCTCGTTACCCAGCCCATCGAAACAGCCTTGCTCGGTGCAAGCGGGGTTCAAGCCGTTCGGAGTCAAACAACCGCTGGCCTCAATGTGATTTACATTGAGTTTGATTGGAGCACCGAAATTCGAGCTGCTCGCCAAACGGTCCAGGAACGGTTAGCAACACTCGCCGGCGTATTACCAGAAGGCATTCGCCCGCAGATGACTCCACCCGCCTCCATCATGGGGCAAATCATGATTGCGGGCATGTACCGACAGAAAGGCCCCAATGGTGGCAAACTGTATCCGATCGCCAAATCGGGGTTGATGCTCGAACTTTGGGAATCAGGCAACAGCGAATCGAAACACGCGACTTGGAAGCCTGTGGACCGACATCGAGTTGCAAGTTGGGAGCCCGTTCCAAGCACTCTTGTAGATGCGTCGATCGATTTAAAAACAGCGCAGACTGTTCAAGTGCTAGTAGATGGCAAGGAGTACGCTACTGATATCCCGACTGATTTGTCACAGCAGATGACTCTTCGGACGATTGCAGATTGGGTTATTCGACCTCGCCTTCTCAAAGTGACGGGAGTGGCAGAAGCGTTCATTCAAGGTGGCGATCGCAAGCAGTATCAAGTTCTCATCGATCCTGCCGCGCTTTTAGAATACGAAGTCACACTCAACGAAGTTGAGACGGCACTCAAAGCGAGCAATATCAATACTAGTGGTGGTTTTGCGATTGAGGGTGAGTCGGAACGTCCGATTCGCGTCCTCGGTCGACTAGGCCCGGAACCCACGCGTGTAATCGACGATCTAAAGAACACTCCGATTCGAATGGACGCCAAGAGATCGGTCCTTCTTAGCCAAGTGGCAAATGTCGTTGAAGGGCCGCAACTGAAACGAGGTGACGGTAGTGTCAACGGACAACCCGGCGTCGTATTCACTGTGGTAAAACAGCCACACGTCGATACACGACTTCTTACGGACAAGCTCGCTGCTGCATTTGAAGAGATCGAACCAACGCTACAAGCCGACATCGTCATTAATTCCGAACTCTTCCGGCTGAAGAATTTCATCGACCGAGGCGTGTTCAATGTCGCGGAAGCTCTCGTGACTGGCGCGTTTCTAGTATTGATCATTTTATTTTTGTTCTTACTGAGCTTCCGGACAACCTTCATAACCTTAAGTGCGATCCCGTTGTCGCTCGTCATCACGACGCTTGTATTTCGGCTGATTGGATACGTTACTGGCACTCATCTGTCGATCAACGTGATGACTCTCGGTGGGATTGCAGTAGCCATGGGTGAACTCGTCGACGACGCTATCGTCGACGTCGAGAACATCTTTCGAAGATTGCGCCAGAACAGTTCGGCAGAAAACCCCAAACCTGCTTTACGCGTTGTGTATGAGGCCAGTTCCGAAATTCGCAGCTCGGTGGTGTTTGGGACTGCGGTAGTGATTCTCGTGTTCATGCCTCTATTCGCCCTGTCGGGAGTTGAGGGACGCTTATTCACGCCGCTTGGAATCGCCTACATCGTTTCTATCTTGGCTTCACTTCTGGTATCCATGGCAGTGACTCCGGTTTTGTCATATTACTTGTTAGCCAATTCTAAGGCAGTACACGGTGACCAGGACAGCCTATTGCTTCGCGGGCTGAAGAACGTCGCGAGCCATCTGATTCGATTTAGCATGGCGCGTCCAGTCCTACTTCTGATACTCACGTGGAGTATGGTCGGCGTTACCGCATGGCAGCTATCGCAGCTTGGAAGAAACTTTCTTCCGCAATTCGACGAAGGGAGCATTCTCGTCAATGTGACACTTCCACCGGGTTCTTCTCTGGAGGCATCCAATAAAACGAGCGGATTGATTGATAACAAGTTCCGAGCGATGCAGAAGTCCGACGCTAACCCAAAAGGCGAGATTCTGTATTTCGTAAGGCGAACGGGACGAGCTGAGATGGATGAACATGCTGCCCCTGTGAATGCAGGCGAGTATATCCTGAGCATGAATCCAGACAGCGGCCGCCATCGCGAAGAGACCATCGAGAAAATTCTCAAAGAGCTACGCGAAGAAGTCCCTGGTGTGGATATTGAAGTCGAGCAACCACTAGCACACTTGATCAGCCACATGGTTTCTGGTGTCTACGCTCAAATTGCAATCAAGATCCATGGCGACGACATCGATACTTTGCAGCGACTATCCGACCAAGTAAAGGTTACTTTGGAGAGCATCCCCGGCGTGACGCCACCGGTTGTTGAGCCTATTCGGCTCACGGATGAACTCCATATTCGACTCCGAACCGATGACCTCGCGTTTCACGGCCTTTCGCGAACGTACGTCGCACAGATTCTGCAAACGGCCCTTCAAGGGGAAGTCGTTTCCCAAGTTCTCGAGGGGCAACGCCGATTTGATTTGATGGTTCGCCTCGAAGAAGCCTATCGAACGGACTATGCAAATCTTGGCCGATTGCGCATCGATTTACCCGGCGGTCGAGGGCAAATCGAGTTAAGGGAACTAGCCGACATTGAAACCGGTGCTGGTCCTAATGCGGTAAATCGCGATAATGCAAGGCGAAGGATGGTGATTCGCTGCAATACTCAAGGTCGTGACCTGGCGAGCGCAGTGACCGAGATTCAACAAAGGATTCAAAAGCAATTGAACTTGCCAGCCGGCTATTTCATCGAGTACAACGGACAGTTTGAGAGCCAGCAAAAAGCGACAACACTGATCGCGATCTTAGCCGCAGTGTCCGTCGTTGGCATGTTTGTTGTTTTGATGATTCTGTTCCCCTCTGTACGAATCGTCTTGCAGATTCTCAATGCGCTGCCAACAGCATTTATAGGTGGCGTGCTGGCTTTGGTAATCACGCAGCAATCGTTAACCGTTGCCAGTCTGGTGGGGTTCATTTCACTGGGTGGTATCGCTGTGCGGAACGGAATCCTACTTGTGACGCATTACTTTCACTTGATGAAGGACGAAGGCGAAGAGTTCACGCAGCAGATGATTCTTCGCGGGAGTCTTGAGCGATTGGCTCCAGTATTGATGACGGCGCTTACTGCCGGCATCGGTCTTGTGCCGCTTGTTCTAGGCGGCCAGGAACCTGGACGCGAGATCCTCTATCCAGTCGCAACGGTGATCCTCGGCGGATTGGTAACATCGACCTTTTGTGAGTTTCTAATCCACCCTGGTTTGTTTTGGAATTTCAGCGGTCGAAGTGCGATCAGCCTTGCTAAGGCGGATGTTGCTGTCGACGAGATTTGATTTTGACGGGGGACACGTTGTCACCCGACTAGATGACGAATGCCCTGTTTGGGCAAGAACTTCAACGGAGAAATTGAAATGACGATTCGTTCACTTACTGGCGTTGCCTTGACTGTTGCGTCCCTTACATGGTTCGTTGGTTGCCAACCAAGTGCCCCTGCACCTAAAACCGATAGCTCGGCCAGTAGCGATCACGGACACGATCACAAAGACGGCGATCACGCACATTCAGGGCACGGTGCCGGACCTCACGACGGAACAATGGCTGATTGGGGTGGTGGAAAATATCACGTCGAATTCACCGTCGACCATGACAAGAAAGAAGCAACGGTGTATTTGGTAGGTAGCGATGAGAAATCTCCCTCGCCAATCAAGGCCGACAAGATTCTATTGACCATCAAACAGCCACCATTCCAAGTTGAATTGGCCGCCAAGCCGCTTGATGGAGAAGCAAACGGAGTCGCATCGCGATTCGTAGGAGTGCATGACAGTTTGGGTGTTATTCAAGAATTTGCAGGCACGATTAGCGGCGAAGTCGACGGAACGCCATACTCGGGCGAATTCGCTGAAGTAGCTCACGTTGGGCACGATCACAAGTAGTGTTCGCTCAGACTAATAACTACCAGGTGCAGTATTGTTAACGCGGTACTGCATCATTGCTAACGGAGATTGCTGATGTGGGGAATAGTTCGCTGGATCGTCGCGTCCATCACATTAGCTGTTGTCACGCAGGTAGCACAAAAGAACCCGCGCCTCGGTGCGTTCATTCTTACACTGCCAATACTGAGTATCTTAGCGATAGTCCTCCAATGGCAGCAAAGCCAAGATCTGTCTGCAACTTCTAAATTTGCTCGCGAGACACTTGTGCTGGTCCCGTTGGGGCTTCCGTTCTTCCTACCACTAGCATTCGCAGATCGCCTCGGTCTCAACTTCTGGCCCGCATTCGGGATCGGAATGCTAATTGCAAGTTGTACAGTCGGTGCATGGCTTTGGTTAGGCCCAAAGTAGTTCGAAGGCCGTAGGCATCGAGTAGTAAGCAAACAAGATACAGACCCGCAATGGAAACCACCACTTTCGGCTGTACCGCGATTCTCATCCGCAAGCTATAGACGCATAAGACACAGTCCAACGACTGCAAACAAGAGAGCAAGACCAGGGTCGAATGGCATCAAACTTCTTTTTCATTCGACTCTATCCTTCGGCATGCAAAAAAATCTATTCGATTAGGGTTTACTTTGAAGCTTTAGATGCATTTCGTGGATCATCCTGTGGATTGACGTACTCAATCTTCCATGGCCCTATGCCATGGAACTGAACGACGGTTTCTCCTTTAACCCAAACAAAGTGCTTCATACCGGTTTCCCAAAATCCATAGGTGCCCGCTGGCATGGGCTTAGTTTTGGATTTATCAAAAGTCTCTCCCATTCCAATGTTGAATGTACCGGAGATCACGGTGACCCGCTCTGTTTTCGGATGGGTGTGCACTGGTATTTGATATCCATCCGGCGCTTTGATTCTAAAGACGAACGGTCCCTCTTTGCTGGGGTCTCCCTCTAAAACGGCAATCATCGCTCCGGGGGGTAACGATGGCGGACCTTCTTTCCATTCATGTGTATCGCTCGGGAAGGTTTTAAATTGCTTCATTCCGTGATCGTCAGCTTGTGTCGCTGCCATTAGCGTCAGCAGCAATGGGGCAAATGCAAAGATTGAGATATTCTTGGTTTTCATTTTAGGCTTTCAGGGTTGGGGACTGCTTTTCTAGGTACCAAAGTTCATTTGACGGCTGCGTTTTGGTGAACCGTGCGATGTGTTGTCAACTGGTCAAGCTTTCTCAGCTCTGATGACGGCGCATACCGACGCTGCGTGGCCGGTTCTTGCATTTCGACCTGACCAAAGGACACGTGGGTTAGTAAAACCCTTCGCTCGCATTCGGTCCAGGAAGTTTTGTTCAACTAGTGCTCCGCCAATGCATCGAAACCAATCGTCAATTCCTTTGCGAACTTCGGCTGGCAATTCGCTCGTTAGAACGATCTCAGCAAAGATTGTCCGTCCACACAGTGAGTTCGGATCCTTCGTAGGTCCGCATCTCCGAGGCGGACTCTTTCGGACCCTTCGTCTCGGAGAGACGAAGCTACGTGAAACGCATCGTGTCGCAGCAAAGTGTTCAAGTTCATACGCAGTGCTTGCGGACCCATCTTCCGAGCCAGTGCAGCCCAAACCGTCGGTCCCTTGGCGGCATCAGACAACAATCGGCGAATTCCTACGTCCACACTTACGCGGAGCCAACTCGTCTAAAGGGATGACACTAGTGGTTGCCGTTCGCGCCATGGCTCGTGAAAAATCATTCAGTACTACCCTCAAAGACTTTGGAATCATCGACCTAGCCCACCCTACGCTTGTCCTGGATACTACCTTGAAGTTTTTAATTCTCTCTATGTTCGGCGCCATTGGTGCATCTTTTAGTGCTTACACGACAAGGTGGAGCTAAAACGTTTTGGCCGAACTTTCACTTATCCGGTTTATCAATCTAGTCGAAAGACTCTCTGAGCGAACCAATACAGGCTGCTGCTCCAATGCGCTGGGTCATGGCCGTGACCATCTACATGCCAAACATGTTCGATATTGTTCTTCTTTAGGAACTGATGCATGTTTTGGCTGATTCGAATCAGTCCATCCTTGTTGCCACAGGAGATCCATAGCAGCTTGAGCTTGGCTTTGGCCGTTTCGACGTTTGGAATCAATTCTTCGGCTGGCTTTGTGTTCGGAGCCGCAGAAAATGGCCCAACCCAAGCAAAAGTATCAAGATTTCCAAGACCAAAATTAAACGATTGACCACCGCCCATGGACAGTCCTGCAACGGCTCGCTTTTCACGGCTCTTGTCGACCGAGTACTTTGCCTCGATCGCGGGAATCAAATCATTCAGTAGGTCTTTTTCAAAAGTTGCAAAGGCAGGAGCACTCTGCATGCCGTTTCCTTCGACGCGATCGTTTTTCTGAGCACGTCCATTCGGCATGACGACGATCATCGGAACCGCTTTGCCATCGGCGATCAGGTTGTCAAGGAGCACGTTTGGAGTTGCAAAGCGTTGCCATTCGGTTTCATCGCCTCCGATGCCATGCAGCAGATAGAGAACGGGATACTTCTTTTCCACACTGTAACCAGGAGGTGTATACACTTGAGTCTTACGCATCGTGCCAACCGTCTTCGATTCATACTCGATCGTCTCCAGCTTGCCGTGTGGTGCATTCTCGCGAACCGTTTTGAACCCTGCCGGTGGATCTCCGTAGACGGCAACGTCATCCGGGCCAAGCTCGATAGGTCCGAAACCGCCAGGTCGACGACGAGGCGCATTCTCAGCGTTATCTTGAGACTTCGTGGCAGGTTGTCCACTTTGGAGATTTGGCTTTTTTATGGGTGCCGTCTCTTGAGCAGCGGCTACTTGCGTGGCGACGCAGAAAAATACGAAGACACAGGCAGTCTTCCGAGGTGAAAATCTCATAACTGAAAAGCCTTTTGAAAATGGAAAGGAATCGCAAAATTCGTTCGTACTGTTACCCGCTGACTCAACATTGAATCCATCTTCAAAATACTCCAAGCCAATACGCTTCCCCTCCGCTAACCGCTCTAGTCTAGCCGATCCAGCAGGCGTTGAGCAAGCGATCAGCGTCAAAGTCCACATTGTTGCAATGATTCAAGCTGTGGAAACGTCAGTCACTGGCTCCGAACTACGTCCACAAGTGGATGGAAAGCTTGCGGCCTAGGGAAGAGGCTAGGTTGCTGGCTGTATCGATCTAGCGGTCGACGACATTTCCACATTTGATGAGTAAGCCTGCATCCAGCCAGCTAACAGATTGACTATTCTGCGGGAGGTCAGAGCTGCCAGAGGCCGCATTCAATGCCGCCTTGAATAACGATGGCGCAAGTGCCATGACCTGGAAGCTTCATGGGCGGCAATGCTATTTCTGCACCTGCGTCTGCCGCAGCAGTTACAGACGCCGCGATGTCGTCCACAAGCATATATGGTCTCACGACCGGCATTTCATTAGCTCGCATTGGCCCTCGAACGCCAAGTATTCCTCCGCCAGTTAGCTTCGCGGCGCGAGCACCACCAAGATTCGGTTCAGGATCACCAAAGGTCACACCATGCACCTTTGCAAACTGCGCGCAAACTGCGTCGACATTCGGAGTGACAATCTCAAGGTATTGAACTTTCATCATCTGCCCTTCGTCAATTGGTTTAGGTTCGATTGCGTTTTCGCCTGGCTCCTTAGCGCTTGAAACGTCGACTTTTGATGAGGCATCTTTGGCGTTCTGGCATCCACCAAGAAGCGGAAATATTTCAGGAGCAATGGCCAGAACAATGCTGGCGCGGAGTAGGTTGCGTCTGTAGAGGTTAGGCATTTGGTTCTGTCACTTAACTGTAATAAACCCGGTTTGGGACTGCTATCCCAGAAGCTTGAGTAGTTATTCTTGATTTGTCAACTTGACGGTCACTGATTCATGTCAGTCATGTCCACAGTTGAGGTGCCCACCCTGTGGAAATCGCAGAAGCCTGTCGGAGGGAAGCGAAGTATTCAAAGGCGACTGTCGGAGGAGAGCGGACGTTGGCATAATGGATGGGATTAGCAAGCCTGCCGCTCGACTTCGAGGAGGACGGTATGCTTTGGCGGCCTAGGGGGCAAAATGGAGGCTCACCTTAGACGCAATCGTAATGGAAAGAGTAAGATAGTGCTTCGGTGTGGCTCTGATGAATCAAAGCAAAGACAAGCTTCTTAAGAATGTCGTTGAGGGTGATCAACATGCCCTTGGCCTCCTTTTTTCAAAGCATATGCCCAGGTTAATGGCCATGGTTGAATCGCGAATCGATCGCCGAATGGGTTCCCGTGTGGTCATGTGGAACAGCTCCGAACGGTGGACGCAGCCGCACGACTCAACATATCACAAAACACATGCCGGCAACGCCACGTCAGGGCTCTCAAACAATTGCGAGAGTTGTTGCTCGAATGCAACTTGAGCTGAGGAGACATTTGATGGCTAGTGATAACATGAACTCGGGCGCCAATTCGCTGGATCTGGTCATGGATGAGATCCTCGATCAACTGAGAGCTGGCAAGCAACCGTTGCTGGAAGAATTCCTAGCCCGGTTCCCAGAAAACGCAAGCGAGATACGTGATGTGTTTCCAGCCTTGATTATCGCGGAACGGATCAAACAAGATTCGTTGGTTGGAAACAGCACCGCCAAAACACTGCCACCGAATCGGGGAACTGAGCATCAACTGATTCTTGGGGTCCTTGCCTTGCAATGCGGCTTGATTGTCCGTACTCAGTTTTTAGAAGCTTTCGAAGAATGGAATGCCAACCGAACTCGCTCGTTTCAGAGCATCCTCGTCTCCCATAATTTTATCCATTCCGAAGCCTGCGAGTTACTCAATCGTTTAGCCGATCAACAATTAGAAGGCAACGATATCGTTGACCAGAGTCTTTCTCAAATCAATGGGGAAGGAAAAACGCATATCTTTTCTGGAACTTCGCAGTCAGGAACCCAGGCTGACGATACGCATTTCAAACTCTACGAAAACTCGCCTCCGAGACAGCGTTTTGAAATCATTCGGCCATTGGATCGAGGCGGATTGGGAATTGTTTCGGTCGCGCTCGATACCGAACTCAATCGAGAGGTGGCGTTCAAGGAGATACGGGACGACCGGGTTGAGGACGCCACGCATCGCCAAAAGTTTTGGTTGGAAGCCCAATTGACGGGCGGTTTAGAACATCCCGGCATCATTCCTATCTATGGGCTTGGAAAATCTGCGAGCGGCAAGCCCTACTATGCCATGCGACTGATCAAAGGGAGCAATCTGCATGTGCATGTGCGAGCGTTCCATGAACGCGTGCAACAGGGAAAAACGGAATTCGATGGCCAGTCTTTAAGGCGGATCCTGCGACGCTTTTTGGATGTGTGTGAGGCGATCAGTTATGCCCATTCTCGCGGTGTTTTGCATCGCGATCTCAAGCCTGCGAACATCATGCTTGGCCCATACGGCGAAACGCTAGTCGTCGATTGGGGATTGGCGAAAGCCATGGGGATCTCCTCGGCGCCTGATTCGCAACTGGACCAAGACGCCTCGGTAATGGCCGAGCCCGAAACGCCGATTCGCAGGAGTGGATCCAATGCTGAAGCCACTCGTCATGGCTCCATCGTTGGCACACCCTCGTATGCACCACCCGAGCAACTGTCTGGCCAACTGGATCTTATCGAAGTGCGGTCGGACGTTTACGGCCTAGGAGCCATCCTCTACGAAATCCTTACAGGGCAATCGCCAGCCTCGGGCAGCTTGCTTGATGTCATCCGAACGATTACGACCGGCAAGGTTACCCCCGCGCGCACCGTGAACTCCCAGGTCCCCAAATCGCTCGATGCCGTATGCAGGAAGGCGATGGCGCTTGCTCCTGATGATCGTTACGAATCTGCGAGCGAGTTGCGTGCCGATGTCGAACGCTGGCTAGACGATGCACCTGTCAAAGCGTACACGGAGCCTATGTCGATTCGCTTTCGTCGTTGGTTACGCAAGCATCCCGCTACCGTGTCGACGTTATCCGCCATCACAATCATGCTGCTTGTTGGAACAGCCTTTTTCGCGACGTTGGTTTCTCAAAACAATTCCAAACTAGGAAAACTTAATTCCGAGCTTTTGGATTCGAACCGCCGGGAGAGGCTGTCGGCAGAATTTGCCAATGAGCAAAGCCAGATAGCAAGATCGCAAAGCCGACTCTCGCTATCAACGCTTAATTCCGTTCTCCTCAACGTTCAGTCAACCTTAAGAACGCTTCCCGGTGGAGCAACCGTTCGAAGAGCGATCATCACTTCTTCGCTCGCCAGCCTCGACAAAGTCGTGACTGAAGTTGCCGACAAGTCCATGGCTGATCAGAGTACCATGACCGCCCTAATCGAGCTTGCAGATGTCGCGGTTCAGGTCGGAACAGGAAATCAGAATAGCGGTGTCGGGAAACTAGAAACCGGTAGCATCTCGGTGGCAAGGCTGAATTCCGAGGAATCGAAATCAGCGGCTCGCATTGCATCTGCGGCTCTCGCCAAGGCCTGCGAGATAGGTAACCGACTTTATGCAGAAAGCAAGAACAAAGTCATCGGGAATGAACTCTATAGAACCAACTTCGCTTTGGCACATAACAAGATGAGAGTTGGCGACTCTGATGCAGCGGCAGGCTATTTCGAGGAGGCATTGAGAATCGGTCAAGAGCTCATTATATCCGAACCAGAGAATACAAAATTCCGCGGTCTTGTTGCTAGAACCAAAACGGCCTACGGCGAATTGCTTCGAAGGTCTAGTCGACTTGAGCTGGCTGCGAAACAAATCCGCGAATCGCTCGAGGAGTCCCGAGCTTTGGCAGTAATAGAACCCAACAACCCCTGGTTTCGTGAATTGCTAGCCGAGAGTCTAGAATACGCGGGTGAAGTCGAAGTGGCCGCAGGTGATCTAAATTCCGCAGACGTAAAATACCTTGAGAGTATCGATATTCGAAAGCAACTACTATCGCAAAACAAAATGAACCTGCCTGGAATGAAAGCTGTCATTTTTGTGATTGGCAAACGCGGGCTTAATCTACTATCTCTCGGGCAGTTATCCAAAGC
This sequence comes from Pirellula sp., assembly GCA_031374925.1. Taxonomy (GTDB): domain Bacteria; phylum Planctomycetota; class Planctomycetia; order Pirellulales; family Pirellulaceae; genus JBKCUI01. The sequence goes on from JANMHA010000367.1 coordinate 11,907, forward strand.
AGTTGAGGCGGAGGCCGAGGTCGCGGCGCTACATCGCGAAATTCAGCGAATCGATCCCAACGACAATCAGTCTCAAGTCGAATTGGCCAACAGCCTCGAACGACGCGCCAAGCTAATCGCGACACAGGGAAACGCTGACGAAGCGGTCGAATTCCACAAACAAGCCATGGAGGTACGCAAGCGAATGGCAGATGAGGATCCCGCCGACATGCTTCGAAAACGGGCCTTGTCCATCTCATACGACAACCTCGGAAAAGCTGAACTGAAACGAGGAAATGTATCTATTGCGATGGACCTGTTACAAAAGTCACTCACGACTAGCCGTGAACTGTTGGAGAAAGATTTCAAGAATACAACAAAACGGAAAGACGTAGGACTATCGTTGACTTCGGTTGGGAGTGTTCAGTTGCAAGAGGGCAAACTGACTGCCGCAATTCCTCTCTACCAAGAGTCCCTGGGTATCTTTCAATCGCTAGCCGAAGAAGATCCTGAAAATGCAATCAAGCAACGCGATTTGATGATTGGACGCGCGAGACTCGCAGAGGTTTATATGTCCGACAATCAGATGGATGAGGCTATGGTCCTCTACAACCAAGCAGTGCAAAGCGTGCGAGCCAGGGTCGAAAAAAATCCCAACCTGCCGCAAGGAAGGGAAGACTTGAGTATCCTGCTCGAAAGTATCGGAGTACTGCAACTCCAGTCTGAACATCCGGCGGAAGCGTTGGCAAGCCTGGAAGAGTGCCTTGCGCTTCGCACAGAGCTTTCCGAATTAGATCCAAGCAACCTGGATTTGAAATCGCTTTTGGGTAGCGCTGCATTGCAGTTTGGAATTACATTGAAGCAACTTGAGAAGTTGGATAAAGCGATCGAAATACTCAATCGCGCAATTGAAATCTTCGTCCCAATTACTGAGAAGGACACCGGAAACTTAGAATCAGTCTCTGCACTCGCAAATGCTCGCAGCGTCCTTGGCGATATTCTATTCCGCCAAGGCAAACTAGAATTGGCGATGGAGTTTCTTAAGGCAAGTCGTTCAGCAATGGATCAGTTACTGGCCAAAACACCGGACAATGTGGAATGGCGCACGCGCTGGGCTGAAGCCTCGACGACTCTGGCAGCTCTCGAGTCAGCCATGGGGCAACCTGCGGAGGGGCGCAAACGCATCGATGAAGTTTTGCAAGTTTTGGATGACATGATCGAAAAGAGAACAGCCATTGAATGGGTCAAGAAATTCAAAAAAGCAATTCAGTCCGATGAAAAATGGCGTGACGCTCCTAAGTAATTAGTTGGGCTGTCAATTATGTTACCGAGCGACAGGCACGCTCCACCCTGCCGTCCGCGCGACTACAATTGTCGGGATTCTAAGTAAACGTTAAATTGAATACGCCTACTACTTTGATTTTTGTCGCCATTGCTAATCGGATACCAGGATGATTCAGCTTAAGGGTTATCGTTTTTTTGCGTGTTTGTTCGCCTTGTTGGCTTTGCTTTCCGGTTTTACCACCTACTGTTGGGCTCAAGAACCTGCAACGAAAGACAGGAACTCGGAAGTAAATACGAAACAAGCGAGTACGGAACCTGTTGTGAAACAGACGACTTCGGATCGACTCAAATCGACGATCGTGTACCTCAGTGAAACGATCGGCGAGCGAAACTTGCGAAACCCAGCCAAGTTGGCTGAGGCTTCGGACTACATTCAAAAGACGATGGAGTCGATGCAATACAAGATCGAACGCCAAACTTTTGACGTGGTCGGATTCGAGCGGTTTCCATGCCACAACTTGATCGCGGAAGTACTCGGAAAAGACAAACCGAAAGAGATTGTTTTGATCGGCGCACACTATGACAGCGCTCAAGGCACACCGGGGGCAAATGACAACGGGTCTGGTGTCGCCGCATTGATCGAGATCGCCAATCAATTGCGCGGCAGGCAGTTCTCACAGACGGTCAGGTTTGTATTCTTTGCGAATGAAGAGCCCCCGTTTTTCCAACGGGACGGGCAAATGGGCTCATGGGTCTATGCAAAAGCTTGTAAACAAAGAGGTGACAACCTTATGTTGGTCATGAGCCTTGAAACCATGGGCTATTTTACGGATGCTCCCGATAGCCAAAAATACCCGCCACTTTTGGCGGCCTTGTACCCCAGCACAGGCAACTTCATCGGACTTGTTTCCGACGTCAGATCGAGACCGTTGCTGCTGGATGTCGGAAAGCGTCTGCGCAAGCAATGCGAGGTCGACGTTCAGATCGGTTCCTTGCCGAGCGAGTTGCAGGGGGTCGGGTGGTCCGACCACTGGTCGTTTTGGCAAGAGGGTTATATGGGGTTGATGGTTACCGATACGGCACTATTTCGATACCCGCATTACCACCAGCCAACCGATTCCGTTGACAAGATCGAGTTTGTGCGATTTTCCCAGGTGGTGGATGGGCTAGCAAAAATGGTTGAGGACTTTGCGAAGTAAAACTAACCTAACTCTTGAGACTCAAATTCTTGTGAGTGGAAAGCGGAGGCCGAAATGCCTTTCGCAGCGTCGAAAAATTGTATTCCAGGCCAGATTTTTGGCTGCTTCGTCCTAAATGGTGTCTAGGTACAGCAACATTGACGACGCCTCTCGCATTGGCCCAAAGAATGTTGTTTCTAATCCGGGATCTCGATAACCCGTTTCAGGGCGATTGGCAAGTCAGTCCGGAGTTGATTCTGGCGGCCGTTGGATCGCCGGACATTCACGAATAGCTGGGGGGCGATGATCGGCAACAACCGTGTACATTTGGAAGCAGCTTGTCTTAGTGAAGCGAACGCTTGCACAAGAAGTCGCTAGGTTGCTGATAGACCGATCCTGCAGGAGTACGACGCTTTCCGCAGTTGAACTTGCCATGCATCCTGCCGAAATCGGGAAGCTAGCAGCTAGGCACAACCTTGTGGAAATCACGGAAGCGTGTCGAGCCGCGAACAAATCTGCTTTCAGCCCAGGGACGCCAAGCACCGTAAAAATGGAAATGTGATAGGCTGGAAAGTGAATGGACCGTTATGAGGAATAATCAAGTGATACCCAAGCAAATAAAAACATACCCTATCAAGATCTTAGCTTGCCTAGTTTGGATCTACTGCCTGTCGACATGCGATGCCACAAAGTTGGTAGCCCAGGAAACAAAAGATAGTGAGCTCCTAAAACAAAACGTTTATACAAAGTACGACTTGCTCGACGAGGTCACGTGGTTGTCAAAGCGAAGCGAGCATTGGATGCAAACTCACGATCAATCAAAGGCAAAACGATAGGGGATCAACGGGGTTTGAATTTGCACATCGTTTCATTTCGGTTGTTGATGATCGACGCTTGATGCTTCAGGGAGCTTCTCCGCCTCGTACCGCTCCAGTCTATCCCATCCAGCAGTCCAACAGCAAACAGCCAGCGCCAATTTTCACAGTGGTTGGGCCAGGGAAATTGATACTACGGACTACGCACCAACCTGTGGAAAAGCCGAAAGCAAGGTTCCTGCGGGATTCGCAATTCGGCAATCAACCAAGTCCAGCCCCCGCTCGTCCCTAGAACGACGACGCAGAATCTAGTCCTTTATTTGTTATCGCGCATTTTTTTGGGATGTCGGTTTGAGAGCGGACTTGAGTGCAACATATGGGTCGGGATTCTTCGAAAGAAGAAAGCAGTCGAAGGATTGGTCAATATACACGATTTCTTCGAGATTTAGTGTGCGCTTTTCGTCGCAAATGTAGGTCAAATTGTGGTCATCCAAGTTAAAGTCAACGTTCAGGTCGTATCCGCCAAGCCATCTTCGTCGAACGATCCCTCGAATGTCTATGTAGGGCCAGCGGTTGTTTGGTGTTAGGAATCCGAACGGTTGGTTTGTGTACACGTCAGCACTAGCAATCCGCACCCAATCATCAAGACCATTTGTAAGGGTTGGGTCCGTTCCATAACGATCATGGCCTTTTTCGACGGCTGTTCCGTAGACATGAAGATAGATCTT
>JANMHA010000373.1:0-12536 GCA_031374925.1 Pirellula sp.
CTTGACTCGCAATTACTGAAGGGAGGAGCACAAGGCGCAAAACTATTGGAATAGTTTATGGCTTTCGCAGGAATCATTGTTTTTGCTCCAGTTATGCAAGGTGATATAAGTTTGAAGAAATCGTGTCCTCAAGTTGCAATCGTGGCACTTTCGCTCGGCATTGCGTTTTTTTTAGCGTGCTTTGGAATCGCGTTACGCGATTCCGTACCGGCTGTCCCAAGTCCAACCGGCGCTCTGCTTACATTGACCGATACGACCCGCGATTTGGGACAGATTTCAACTCAGGAGGAGTTGCATGTTTCGTTCCCAATTCGAAATTCGGGAACGCGACGGCTTGTTCTCAATGCACTGGACTCAGTCTGCGGTTGCAGTCTGCCGAGCCAACACACAATTCTCGTTGCTATTGGCGAGACGATCGATATCGACGTCCCTCTCGATACACGCTTCGCCACCGGTTCGGTAGAGAACAATATAAGCTTTACTTCCAACGATCCTTGGCATCCCCATTTTCAACTGAAGGTGCGGGCATTCATAAGTGCAGACAAGTCGTTGCTGGTCGGTCCGGCGGATCGCAACCGATCCACCGTCTTAATCCCTGAGTGATTAGCCCCGGACTCCCGGTTCCAGCCCTCCACTTGGACGGATGTAAATCTACCCGCTCATTGGACTCTGCAGTATCTCGCGAACCACACGTCCCGGCTGACCATCGAGCAACGAACCTGGGCCGTTGGGTCTCGAAAAAGTTACTTCATTAGCATTCAGCCCGAATAAGTGCATCACGGTGGCATGAAAGTCCGAGTGCGTAACGATATCTTTGATAGCCTTGTGCCCAAACTCATCGGTCTCACCATGGACGTATCCAGCCTTGATTCCACCGCCTGCAAACCACGAACTGAACCCAAACGTGTTATGGTCGCGCCCGATGTTCTTCTCGTTCTGGATCACTGGCAACCGCCCCATTTCGCCACCCCAATGCACTAACGTCGTGTCAAGCAATCCGCGTTCCTTCAAATCTCGTACCAAGGCAGCCGAAGGGCGATCGATCTTGCGACAGGACTTTGGCAGCGCCTTGTCGATCCCTCCATGATGATCCCATTGTTGCGTGGACGTATACAACTGAACGAACCGAACGCCTCTCTCAACAAGCCGACGGGCTATCAAACAACGCGAACCGAATTCCCGCGTCTCCTCCTCTTCCAGACCATAGTCGCGACGCGTGGCCGCGGTCTCCTGATTCAAGTCAAGCGCTTCCTTGGCCGACGTTTGCATTCTGGCTGCGAGTTCATAAGTCGCAATCCTCGCAGCGAGATCCGACTCACCCGGCCGCTGGGCAAGATGGCGTGTGTTGATACCTCGCAAGTACTCGAGGTACTGACGCTGGGGTTCGCCTGCCAAGCGGGCAGGGGCATCGAGATTCAAGATTCGAGGCTCCTTGGGACGCACAACCGTTCCTTGATAGGTCGACGGCAGCCAACCGTTTTGCCAACAGTCGGTCCCCAACACCGGCAACCCACCCGGGTCGGTCAACACCACATACGCCGGCAAATTGTCGGCCTCGCTGCCCAGCGCATAGGTCAACCACGCACCCAACGTCGGACGACCACCTGTAACGCGCCCATTGTGCAATGAATAGATTGACTGGCCATGATTGTTGACGCCCGTCTGCATCGATCGCACCAACGTTATATCGTCAGCAATTGTTCCCAACTGCGGTAATAGCTCGCTCAACTCCAGACCCGACTCGCCGTGCCGCGACCACTTCCAAGGACCATTCCAAAGCTTGGCTGAGGATTCCGCCGCGTTATCGTACTTGATGTCGCCCGGAAAATTCTGCATATGACGTTTGGCGAGTTCCGGTTTGCGATCGCATAGGTCGATATGCGATGGCCCCCCTTGCATAAAGAGCGAAATCATGGCTTTGCATTGCGGCAAGCGTGTGGGTTTCTTGGGGGTCAGATCGAATATCTTTGGTTGAAGGATCGGTTTGTCCGGCTCGGCGCGCGTATCGCGAGCCATCAAATAAGACAAGGCAATCGACGAAAGTCCGAACCCCTGCGCCGCCAAAAAGTGCCGGCGCGACGCATTGCAAACGGATAAGCCGTCGGGATGCGCCTTCTCGTTACTCGTTGGGTTGCTCATCGATTCAGTCCACATACAGAAATCGGTTCGACGAAAAAAGTGCTTGACACAACAACGATAGAGCCTGCAGTTCCGGGGAAACCGCGATGGATACCTTTTCGTTCGCCTTAGCGTTTGCAGCGTTGGACTCCGCAACTTGCTGAAAGTGCTTACGTTGCGAGTCAAGTAACATCACACCCGCCAACAGTTCGTTTTCATCCGGCGGTGTCCCGAAGGCCAACGTCCACGCATGAGCCATCTGCGCCGACATATCGCTCCCCACATCGCGCAACACCCTGGAGGCAAACCGTTCGGCCAACCTCAATATCACTTCGTTATTCATCATCAGTAGCGATTGCGGCGCGACGGTCGACGAAGCCCGTCGATCGCAATTGGGGCTCACGGCAGCCAAGTCAAATGGCTCGAGCATTCCTAGCGGCATCGATCGACGCACTTGAATGTAGATGCCGCGTCGGAACTTTTCGGGAGTATCCTCCCCCTTTGTCACCATAATGCCATTGCCGTCCCGCGTTGCAGCACCCACCACAAACTGGCCCACTTCATCAGGATTAACGGGGGAACTTGGCCCAAACATGACAGCTGTTCGCATACCGGAGACTTCTAACATCGCATCGCGAATTGCCTCAGCCTCCAATCGCCGCACCGGCATCCGACCCCAGTAGCGGTTCTCCGAATCCGTTTCGCTTCCCGTTCGCACCGACGATTGACGATAGGCTTCGGAACGCACGATCAAGCGATGCAGCGATTTCAGACTCCAACCGCTTGAAACAAATTCATCCGCCAACCAATCGAGCAATGCTGGATGGCTGGGTGGCTCACCCAAGCGGCCAAAATCGCCTGGGGTCGGCACAATACCGCGACCGAAGTGATGCATCCAAATTCGGTTGACGAGCGTTCTGGCGACTAGGGGATGTTGTCCATTGGTGAGATGCCTTGCAAAGGCCAGTCTGCGTCCAGTGGTTGGTACCTCCGGATCGTCGTCAGGTAGACTGCACGTTGGCAATACGCTTAAGTCGCCGGGCGCAACTACTTCGCGAGGCTGCTGGATGTCGCCTCGCGCAAATCGATAGGTCGATGGCTTGTTTCCAGGAACCTCGGTTAAGCAGGCGATGAAGTTGTCTGGTGGTCGCTTCGCATTGGCAGCTGCAATCAGCTCTTCAAACTTCTTGTTGTGGTCCGCGATGCGTTTGGGCTCGTACAGGATCGCACTGCCGCCATCCACGTTCAACCGAGGGTAGTCTTTGAGGATTTGTTGGTGAGCTGGCGTCCGTTTGTCAGTCGCTGTTGCTTTCGCCTCTCTAGCCGAAACCTGCTGATCCGCATCCAGCGTAACGACAACCTTTTCAAAGATGTCGTCGACGATTTCCTTGAGCGCCTCAGAACGCTGGCCATGGATCTCCTGCAACGCCTTATCTATTTGCGATGCTATTGCATGTTCGTTTGGCGTCCACAAGTTGACTTGCCGAGCGGTGTGATCGCGCCAATTCTTCCAGTCGAGCGCCGGCTCAAAAACAGCCCGAATGCGATGGTAATCTTGATGCGATATCGGATCGTATCGGTGCGAATGGCATTGAGCACAACCAACCGTCATGCCCAACATGGTTGTGGAGACGATCTTGATCGTTTCCGCTACTACATCATTGCGTGCAACGTTTTGGTCACCGATGTCCCCGGTCCCATCCGGTGCTGTCCGCAAGAATCCCGTTGCGGTAAGTCGATCGATGTCTTGCTCACTCAACTTCTCATATGGTGGCGCGACCAGTTCATCGCCAGCGAGTTGCTCGACGACAAACTCGTTAAACGGTTTATCGCTATTCATTGCGCGAATCAAATAGTCGCGAAAGCGAAAGGCCCACGGTCGCACTCGATCATTCTCGGTGTAGCCGTCGCTATCTGCAAAGCCCGCCGGATCCAACCAGTGGCGAGCCCAGCGTTCCCCGTAGGCAGGCGAGGCCAGAAGCTCCTCAACCAACTGATCGTAGGCATCTGGTTCCTGGCTAGTTACAAAACTCGCTACGCGCTCCGGTGCGAGCGGCAAGCCCAGAAGATCGTACGCCAGTCGACGGGCCAATGTAGCGCGATCGGCCGGTGGAGAAAAGCAAAGATCTTGCGATTCCAGTTCCGCCAACAAAAAGTAATCGATGGGTGTTTGAACTCGATCGGTGTTTACAACAATAGGTAGTGGTGGACGATGCACAGATTGAAAAGCCCAGTAGCCGCGTTCCTCCTCCGTCCATTCCGTTTCGGCTGGAACACTGACTGGTTCGGGCCTCGCCGTTTTTGCTCCTTGATCGATCCAATCACTTAAGATCTTTTTCTCCGCCTTGGAAAGCTTTCCTTTGGGGGGCATTTCCTCAGATTCGATTCGATTCCAAAGCAAACTTTCGAGGGGCTTGCCTGCGACGATGGCTGGTCCTGATTCGCCGCCTACCAGCAATTGTCGTACGAGGCGACCGTCGAGCCCACCCTCACGTTTGTCTTCCTCACCGTGGCATTGGAAGCAGTGCGCCTTCAGGATAGGGCGAACATCCCGTTCGAAAAGCAACTCTGGCTCGTTTGCAAAGCAAGTCAATCCTGTGCGGACCAGCAGCAATGCTGTGCTGGCCAGCAACGCAATTGGCGAAAGGAAGAGTCGCATCACGTAGCTCTGTTAGAAAGGCGGGGAAGTCTTAGGCTGGAATCCTAATTGTAACCACTTCTTTGACAGCGTGTACTGACGGTACTATCAATTACAATGGAACTGAATCAGAGATAGTAGATTTGACAATTCAAGGCTAATTCGACACTCCTCTCTGATCGCACGTTTCCGCATGCAGAAGCCAGCTAACGAAGGAACAGTGGAAGCGTGGGCCAGGTCATCCGATAATCCGGTAAACGGCTGGTACGGTATCAAAAAGGGGTTGCGTGGCCGATTCGCAAATTACGTTCCGCCTGTATTAAAACTGCTTGGGCTCGCCGAAGTGGAAGACAAGCCGAACGACCATCGCATGCGGGCCATCTGGTTGGCTGAAAGGAGAGGGCTGTGGACGAGCGAGGCCCTTCGCTCATTGAGTTCCTAATGAAACTGAGCGAGGGCCTCGCTCAGTTACACAGACCAAGCGGGTGGCATTTATTACGTACGCAAGATCGATTGAATCACTTTGCCATGGACATCGGTCAGTCGGAAATCGCGGCCCGCGTAGCGGTATGTTAATCGTTCATGGTCGAGACCCAACGCGTGCAAGATGGTGGCGTGCAAGTCGTGAACGGAGACAGGGTTCTCTACCGCTCGAAAGCCGAAGTCGTCCGTTGCGCCATAGACTGTCCCTCCCTTTATTCCGCCTCCAGCCATCCAAAGGGAGTAACCCCAATGATTGTGGTCCCGGCCCTGCGCAGCCCCAGAACCATTTTGTTCCATCTCTACCGTTGGCGTCCGACCAAACTCACCAGAACAAACAATCAACGTTTCATCCAGAAGCCCCCGTTGCTTCAGGTCGATGATGAGAGCCGCAAGACCTTGATCGCACTCTTTTGCAACCTTGCGATGTTCCACTTTGATGTTGGAGTGGCTGTCCCATGGTTGCAAGTTTCCGTGCCATAATTGAACGAATCGTACGCCGCGCTCGACGAGTCGTCTGGCCATGAGCAGTTGTCGATTCTGTGGTCCGTCACCATACAACTTTAAGATGTGTTCAGGTTCCTGTTGCACGTCGAACGCGTCGGTGGCTTCGATCTGCATCCGATAGGCTAGCTCGAAGGAACGAATTCGGGCTTCTATCGATGCCTCGCCTGGTCGAGTGGCCATGTGCCTTGCATTTAGCCTTTGAAGCAAATCGAACTGCTCCTGCTGTTCGCGCGGTGAGAGTCTCAGGTTTCGAATGTGTGCGATTAGTTTAGTAGGGTCAGCGTTCGAGGTGTCCACATGTGTCCCTTGAAACGCGCCAGGTAAGAACGCGGATCGCCAATTGCCTGCACCGCCAACGGGCAGTCCGCCCGGGCATAGGGCAATGAAACCAGGAAGGTTCTCATTTTCGGAACCCATTCCCCACGTCAGCCATGAACCAATGCTGGGGCGCACTAGACGCTGGTCCCCAGTATTCATCAACATAAGCGACATCTCGTGACTTGGCAGTTCCGCGTACATCGATCGAATGACAACCATCTCATCGACACACTTCGATAGATGAGGGAACAGATCGCTAACCGGAATTCCACTTTGTCCGTGCTGCTGAAAAGCAAAAGGAGACGGAAACGCAACCCCAGTCTTCCGCTCTGTCTGCAGGTTATCGAAAGGCAGCATCTGGCCTCCGCGTTTTGTCAGCTCGGGCTTGGGATCAAAAGTGTCGACCTGGGACATACCCCCGTTCAAAAAGATATGGATCACATGCTTCGCACGACCGGGGAAGTGCAGACCCGAGGAAGCGGCAAGGCTTTCGCTACAAAGCATGTCCGCCAAAGCGATTGAGCCCATTCCCATGCCACAACGGCTTAGGAAAGTGCGTCTTTCAAGGGTTCGTTCATGAGTCATGGTTTTGTTTCCCTTCTCAATCCACAAAGATAAATTCATTCGATGCCAATAGAGCATGTGCTAAACGTTGCCAAGCCTTGGAGGTAGGTGCTTCCGAGGCGCCTAGCATATTGGTGGACTGAACGAAATGAATTGCGATGGTGACTTCTTCTGGCTCCGGATTGCGGCTGAACAAACGGCGATAGAGCCACTCCACTCGCTTTGTGTCTGTCTCGCCAGCAGTCGAAAGCGCCAAGCTCGCCAACTTGAGAGCCCGGTCTTGAATGAACTCCGAGTTTAGCGCGAAGAGCATCTGTTGTGGAACTGTCGTGTCGGGGCGTTTGACCGTACATGCGTTTGGGTTTGCTCCGTCGAAGGTGCTGGCCAGCGTGGACACGATATCGCGATTGATAAATCCATAAACGCTTCGACGAGGAATCGCTGGATTTGCGTTCATGTCAAACGGTCGACCGCCCATATCCGTGTTCAATTCACTTGAAACTGCAAGCATCGCGTCCCGCATCGATTCCAAGTCCATTCTGCGACGGGGCATTCGCCAAAGAAAATCATTTTCGGCGTCGATCGACCGAGACTTTTCGTCCTCCACGCATCCCTGCTGGTAGACATCCGATAGCATTATTCTTTTGTGCAATGCTTTCAGAGACCAACCGTCCTCGTACAACGTCTCGGCCAAGTAGTCCAATAACTCCGGGTGAGTTGGCGGTCGGCCGCGTGTTCCGAAATCGTCTGCAGTCCGAACTAAACCTTCACCGAAGTGATGTTGCCAAACCCAATTGACAATCACGCGTCTCGTCAATGGGTTATTCTTGGCAACGATCGATTGAGCCAAGCCAAGCCGACACTTGCCATCGCGATACGGTTGATCGGTTCCTTGGTCGCCAGATAATGGCATTGCGGACAGAAACTTCGGTTGGACTGGTTCGCCGCGAGCCAGCGGGTTTCCTCTCAGGAAAACAAAGAAGTCCTTGGGTTGTGTGCTCTCATGTAACACCATGGCCCGAGGTGGAGAACCAAGTGCTGAAAGATGGTGTTCGTGAATCGCACCGCGTTTGCCTCCCAGCGCATCGGATATCGTACGATTGAGAATTCTTACTGCAAGTTCGTCCGAAGGATTCGTCGGCGTATCTTCACCGTAGAGGTGACGTCGAAGCTGCCTGTAGACGGGGCTGTTGATGGCCAGATGCTTAGTATCCTCATCCGGAACCACACTCTCTTGGGAAACAGCTTCAAGCGACGACTGCCGCAACGCTTGCAGCCATTCTTGCTGAACATCGGCAAAGAGTCCTCCGTATGCATCCGCCACGTCGACCATAGATTTGGGCTGCTTTTTCGAGATCGACTCGAGAACTCGGGGATTCCATTTGGGTGGCTTGGCTGCTAGCCGGTGCAACTCAACGGGCTTCAAGGTTTCTTTGTTCTCATTCTTCCGCAACTGAATCCAGTCAGCCGCCAAACGGCCGAAATTCTCCGTACTCATCTTGGATAGACTTAGCCATGGCCCAAATACGGGATCATCCTCTCGCAACGACGCTAGATAGGAACGCCAGCGATTGAGCACCAGCGGACGAACGTCGTCGGTACGATAGGAAAGGAAATTCGTGGACAAATCTTGTTCTGGTGTCCCCTTGGCTAGTTCTCGAAGGTACAGCCCGACCTGGATCCGCAGTCGATTTCTCATCACTTCGCTCTGATCGCGAGCCATATCATCGTATTGAACCTGCAGGTCCTCTAGGTTGCGTTGGTATTCAACAGTCGGTGAATTGTCGGGATGATCGCCTATGACCGGCAATGTTTCGGGCGCACGACTGTTGGCTAGAGTGGCGTAGAGCGAGTAATAATCCTTGGTCGAAATCGCGTCGAATTTGTGATCGTGGCATCGTGCGCACGCAACCGTTAATCCCATCAAGCCACGTGAGACCACATCGATCTGATCGTCGATCACGTCATGATGATTGCGGTACTGCATGCCGACGGTCAGAAACCCCAATGCGGCAAGGGATGGGTCGTTTTTATGAAGCCCCAATTGATCGGCGGCGATTTGTTCCGTAACGAAACGGTCGTAAGGCAGATCGTTGTTAAACGCGTTAATGACATAGTCGCGATAAGTGTAGGAAAATGGGAAGGAAGTGAACCCGATGGCGCTACCACCGTGCGTGTCCGCATACCTTGCGATATCCAACCAGTGTCTGCCCCATCTCTGGCCATAGGCGGGAGAATCCAGCAATCGATCGAGAAGCTGAGAATAAGCATTGGGCGAATTATTGTTGACAAACGCCTCGACTTCCTCCCAAGTTGGAGTTAGGCCGGTTAGGTCGAGCGATGCGCGCCGAATCAACTGATTTCGGTTTATGGCACGCGTCATGGAGAGCCCGCGAGATTCCAGAGCCTTTGCGATGAATCCATCGATATCGGTCGAATAAATGTCGCCATGGGTTAAATGCGAGTCCTCGGTGGACGGTCGATGAGGAACCTTCGGTTTGGTGATTGGCTCGAACGCCCAGTGCCCTTCGTAATGCGCTCCCTCCTCAAGCCATTGGCGTATCAAGGTGATTTCCTTTTTGCTAAGCCGTTTGCCGGTATCGGCTGGGGGCATTCGCGCGTCATCGTCTTCGGACGCAATACGTCGAAACAACTCGCTTTCCACGGTCCCAACGATGGCATGTTCCTTTGCGTTACGTTCCACATCGAGACGCAGCTCCCCTTGTCGTTTGCTCGCATCGGGACCATGGCATTGAAAACAGTATTCCGCAAGAATCGGGCGAATCTGCCGATTGAATTCCACCCCGCCAGCGAAACTTTCGCTTGCAGCCATAAGCCAACAGACAGCTAAGCTAAATGCTGCGGTCTGTTTTCTAACTTGGACTTGAAAAAAGGGGCACTCTCCGCCGAGGAGTATTTGCATGGTGGGCTTCATTTCGGGTGGGATTGAAACGAGGATGGAGCAGCTTCGCACTGCTCGTTCGCCGAAACAACAATTCTACTTAATGCGTCTAAAAAGGCGCTCGGATCACAAGGATAAACGACGGAAGAGCGGCTTGCGATCCAAACGGTATTATACCAGATGGAGTCCCCTTGCGCATCACGATGTTGGAACATGGATGTCCAAATCGGTCACGCGAAGTACGGATAACCAGACGCAATTTCGAAAGGAATTTCTAGGGCCAAATGGTTATAATGCAAGCAGCGTGGATTTTTTCTTTCTTCCGCCAGCGGCAACCTTTGAATTAAAGGGCTGAAAAAAAGTGATACACTGGTTGTTTCTGAACGCATTAATTGGAATTGAAACGACGTTATGCAAAATGACTTGATGATCCACCGATTGCTCGTAAAGATGTCGCAGTTGGAGGCGTCGGATCTGCACATCAAAATCGGTTCGCCGCCTATACTCCGCGTTGCGGCGACGCTGCATCGGGTGGATTTGCCAGCACTAAGAGCTGAGGAAACGGAGAGTTTGCTAGGGCCTTTGATTCCGGCTAGGCTGTTGCCACAATTGGATCGAGAGGGCGGAGTCGACTTTTCTTATACCTTCGATCATGGTCGATATCGTTGCAGCGTTTTTCACGCCGGAGGCGGATTGCATGCGGCGATTCGGCGAGTCAATTCGAAGATCCCAAACTTCGAGTCGCTCCATTTGCCACATGTTTATGAACATGTTGCGGATCATGTCCAAGATGGACTGGTCATCATTTGTGGGGTAACGGGAAGCGGCAAAAGTTCGACGCTCGCATCGATCATAAACCATATGAATCACAAGCGCGCGTACAATATGATCACCATCGAGGATCCGGTCGAGTATCTATTTACCCCGGATAAAAGCGTCATCAGCCAACGCGAAGTGGGGCTCGACGTGATCGACTTTCCTACCGCCCTTCGCGGCGCCGTTCGTCAAGACCCAGACTTGATCGTTATTGGTGAAATGCGGGATAAGGAAACGCTGCTTGCCGGGTTGATGGCGGCCGAAACAGGCCATCTCGTGTTTGCTACGCTGCACACAACAGATACCGTTCAAGCGTTTTCACGCATCCTTGAGTTTTTCCCAACGGAACAGCATCCGTTCATTCGGTCTTGTCTGGCAAATGGACTGCGGGCGATTTTGGCTCAGCGTCTTTTGCCTTGCGCCAAGGAGTCTGTCAAAGTCGTACCTGCCACCGAAGTACTACTGGCTTCACCGTCGGTGAGTGACCGTATTCGCGAAGGACAAGAAGAAGACTTGCACGCTATTATTGCTGACTCAACACACGACGGCATGCATACATTTACCGACAGCCTATTTCGGTTGGTTACCGAGAATTTTGTGGACTTGAAGACAGCCGAAGAGTTCGCACCTCATCCCGAACAATTACGCAGCAAGGTTCATGGTGTCGCGGTCAAATCTGACGGCCTCATTTCTCGAATCAAGAGAACATGAAAAGATTAAGTTGCACTTGCACAAGATTGAAAAAATTGTTTCTTCATTGTGCAACCTTGCAGTCGAATTGAAACTGGAGATTAATTGTTCGTACTTAAGTAAAGCAGCCAGCGGCGGCATTTTGGCCTCGAAGGAATTTGCGATGGCGATTGGCTGCGGATTCCTTAAGGCTTTTGGGGGAGCCGGCGGCTCCACCGCGGCCGAAGTACTTTTGGAAGCCCCAGACCAAGTCGACCCACATCCGACCGTCGATCCCGATCCGTTTTAAGATGGGATCCAAATCGCTTGGGATGTCGGCTTTTCGTACGCTGCCGCGTTGCCGTCCGGTCCAATCGAGCAGTTTCAAGTAGTCCAGTAGGTTTAACGATAGAAAGCCTTTGTCGCTTGCGCGCACCCCAGATTTGCTGGATTGTGGGCCGACGTTGGCGCGTTCGTTGATAGTTAGGGGGGACAGCCAGGCGTCTCGGAGAATCGAGGGGCCGCGGCGTTTCTTGGCGGCTGCGTTTCGTTTTCGGAGCTGGTCTGGGGATGAAGTTCGCAGGATGCGGCCAGCTTCGGACGTTTCGATGGCTACTAGATCGGCGGCGGCGGAGGGGATGGTGGCTCCCTGGATGGCTTGGATTCGATCGTAGGCTGACGTGTGGAGCGATTCTTCGGGGGTTTGGGCCAGTGCGGCCCGGATGGGATTTAAGTCCACGTACATACTGCAGGCCAGCAAGCCTGCTTCGTCGGTGATGGATTGTGCTTTGAAGCGGCCCTCCCAAAAATGGCCGGTGGCTTCGTCTTGTTTATTGGCCAGTCGAGCGATAGGTTCGCAGAGGGCTTTCATGAACCAGGAGGGGTTTGAAAGGCGAGTGCGAATCGATTGGATGCGTTCGGGGTTATTGGCGAGCGTTTCGACATCGTTGGTGGTGGGTTCGGCTAATTGTTCATCGATACGTCGACCGGGGAAGATTCTTAGCCAACGCAAGGCGACCTCGAAATTGGACCAACCGGCGATGACATCAGGGCGAGTGCGAATGACGACGTGCATGTGATTGGAGAGGATAGCGTAGGTCAGGACATCGATTCCGAAGACGGAGGCGAGTCTTTCCATGCGGCAGCGGATCCATTCGCGGCGGTGTTCAAAGTTTTTGCCGGTAACGGCATCGAATCCGGCCAAGTAGGCCCGGCGGATGCATCGCTGAACGAGATGGAAAATACAGACGGAATTGGGATCAAATTGTTCGGCACGGGGAATACGGGGCATAGCAATTCTCCTTTTGCAACAGCATACCAAAACCCCCGCTCCAGGTCAATAGGTGCCAGGCACTTATTGTGATACTCGACGCTTCCGAGCAACTGCATTTCGTTTGCGCAATTGGTCTGGTGTCGAAGTCCTCAGAATTCGTCCGGCTTCGGCAGTATCGATCGCGACCAAGTCAGCCGCTGCCGATGCAATGGTAGCACCTTGAAGCGATTGAATGCGATCGTAGGCGGACG
>JANMHA010000374.1:0-8669 GCA_031374925.1 Pirellula sp.
AAGCTGGTTCCGGAAATATGTCCTCGATTGCTTTCCACTGTTCATCGCTCAATCCATGACGCATAATTGGTCCTCCTATCCACCAATATGGCGTATAAGAGAAAATCAAATCAAGACCAGTTTAGAAACGGAGCCTAGTTCATTCTCGCTCTGCAGCACCACGGCCCAGCGATGTCGGGCCGTTGCCGAAAGTTCATGCTTGGCATTGGCCTCGGCAAACGTTTTTAATGCGGCTTTGTATCGGCTTCCTTTTTCTTCACCGACGGCGTGTGCATGGGCAAACTGCAATCGACCTAAGTCGGCATCGAGAAAGGCGCTCCGGTCTTGATCGTCTTGATGGATGGCCAGCAATCGTTGGTAGAGTTTTAAAGCCTTCAGCTTCGGCGAATCAGCGTCGGTAACGATGGGCGTCCATGCGATAAAGTCAGCGGTCGTTCCGAGGGCTGGACTGGCTGCCTCGATTTCAAAAGCGTCTTCGGCCTTCGCCCCAGCTTGTTCACCCGATGAGTAGAAGTCGATGGCGGCAAACGCGATGAAGTCGAATAGAGTTGGTCGATAATTGTCCGGCACCGACCCTTTGGCAAAGAGAATGTCGTATGAAGCAATGGGAATCGCCCGAAGTTGGTCTTCATTGGCAATCGCTTGGGTGTAGTGGGAATCGATCTCCGCAAAGAGTCGTGGCAGGTCCCAAGTCGTAAAGTCGTCACCCGGAGGAGCCTTGGTTGCAGTGCGCTGACCAAACCGCCAACGGTTTTGTTCGAAGTAGCTCCAGTAAAACTGAGCCAGAATGGCTCGCATGACGGGCAGCATCTCGGGTTGTGCCTTGGCGATTTCGGCTTTCATCCGAGCGATATGTTCCTCGGGTTTTTGACCTTCGATTTGGCCTTCGAGCAGGACTCGTTTGGCGATGGCTTTGATCGCTTCTGGGTAAGCCTTCTCAGCCAGGGCAGCGTCGATGATTGGGCCAATCGCTTCGATGGCGGATTTGGGAAGACCCTTTTTGACGGCATCGTCTACTTTTTTCCACATAGTATCACGCGATGAAGGCTTGGGTAATTGGGCAAAGGCACTCCCAGTCAGGACAATGGACGCGACCAGCACCGATGCAAAACAGACCACTTTTTCAAGCGAAGTTCTACGGTTGTGATGTTGTTTTCGACACATTTTCTATCCTCAACCAAATCAATAGAGACCACGTCCATTTGCACAATCAAATTAGTTTACCAAAATGTGGCACAGCGGTCTCAGCCGTGATCACTGCAGCCCAACGCGATTTAACAATCATCGCTTATGAACCCCGCTGGGAAACGCTGAAAAGAGTTCCCGTCCGCTCGGAGCTCGTCTCCGACGGACACCGTTTTGGTGTCCTAATGCGAGCGGCGACTTAAAAACTACCAATCACAACCCGAAACATAAGTGAGGGACCCGCGACATTGTCCCTCGCTTACACTTCGGGTTGGGATACTCCAATCTGCCGCTTGCCTAATGCGAGGTTCAGCCCAAAATTTCGAGCCCTCCCCTCCTGCCTCGACCGCCGAGGGGGGTCGAGGCAGGAGGGGAAAGCGTCAGGTAGCCAAAGATAGGACGCCAAAACAAGGTTGAGGGGAGACAAGCTCCCGCACAACCTCTCAAGTAAGCGATTGAGCAGCCATTAACAATGGCCCATAAACCGGCTCGCGAACAAGATGAACCGCACGCGGAGCCTGTCGGCCACGCTGAAGCTCATCCAATAGCCGAGCCACAATGGAGGAATGATTGCTTAAAATCCCACCGCTCAAGGCAAGCGAATAAGTCAAGTGGTTAAGACCCAGTCGATGCGCAGTGGTCGTCACCATATGGACCATGGCTTCGATCGAGTCGCCTACGATGTTGCCCGCGACCGGATCCTGTTCCGCATGGTTCAACACAATTTGACTCAGGGCGGCCACTTGTGCTCTAGGCAAGGGCGACTTGTAAATAAAACCAATAAGCGAGGTAGGGTTACTGAGCCCAAGCTCTTGGAGCAGTGCGTTCTGAAACGGAGTCAAAGCCTCGCCTCGATCATGAGACCGACAGACGGCTTGCAACCCAGCTAGCCCGATTGCGAAACCACTTCCCTCGTCACCCAGCAAATACCCCCATCCCCCGACCCGAGCGGACCGGTTTTCCCCGTTGCGGCCACACGCGATGGAGCCGGTGCCGACCACCAAGGTCACGCTCTGTTCCCAATTCGAACGTACCGCGGACGGAGAAATCTGTTGCTCGTACAACGCGGCCAACCGCAATGGTTCCACATCGTCGACAACCATCATATAATTCGCCAGTCGTCGTGCATCGGCCCAAGCTCGTACTTGATTTTGCTCTTCGACTCGGCCAGCTCCAGCAAGGCTTAGGCATGCTACCCGAATGGAAGTTGAATCGATGGCAGCTTGCTCAAGTGCAGCCTTGACGGCTACGTCAAGATTATCGAACGCAGCTTCGAAGCCGACGGACCGCGGATTGCTTGGACCCGAAACTCCGCGTCCTATAACTAGCAACTTAAGACCGCATGGACCATTCGATGGCAACACGTCTGCAATCCAAGCGATTGTCTTTGAACCGCCACCGTCCACGGCCAGAACACGATCGAGTTTTGTGTCGCTTGTCATTTTGGCAATTCAAGCGCGAGTCTTAGTTTCCCAGCCGACCGAACTAACAACGCGCGCGCTTCGGTTGCTTCCATCGAGCGCTTCGAAGCAACGATGGCGGTCTTTACTTCGCCATTGCATCGAACCAGTTGCTCGGCAGCCTGCTGTTCATTCAAGCCTGTAATCGCCGCTACGATGCGAACACTTCGGGCCTTGAGTTTGACATTCGTGGCTCTCAAATCCACCATCCAATTGCCATAGGTTTTTCCAAGTAAAACCATAGTCGCGGTCGTCAAGATATTGAGCACCATTTTGGTGGCGGTCCCAGCTTTGAGCCGCGTCGAACCGCTGATGACTTCGGGGCCAACGACCGGGGCGATCACAATATCCGAACAATGATTGAGTTCGGAATCAGCATTGCAAGTCAAGCCGATGGCATAGGCCCCGATTGACTGCGCATAACGCAGACCACCAATCACGTACGGAGTTCGACCACTGGTGGCAATCCCTACCAACACATCCAGCTTCGACAAATTGCGAGCTCGCAAGTCGACGATGGCGGACTCGAAATCATCCTCAGCCCCTTCGATGGCTGACGTCAAAGCTTTCACTCCGCCAGCGATGATTCCTATGACCATCTCCGGTGAAGTATTGAACGTGGGGGGACATTCGGATGCGTCCAGCACGCCCAAACGTCCTGACGTCCCTGCACCGAGATAGACAAGCCGTCCCCCCCTAGTAATTCGCGCGGCGATTGCATCGACTGCTTTGGCTATGGTCGCCGACTCTTTCTCGACTGCGAAGGCCACTTTGTGGTCTTCCGCGTTCATCAGCTGCACGATTTCGATGGCCGAAAGCGTATCGATCGCGGCGGAAGTGACGTTTGGCTGTTCTGTTACAAGATGGTGCATATTGCTATCGCGATGAAGAATTATCGTTCTCGATCGTCTACGATGGGGCCTTTTGTGGCTATCCTATTGTCGCCATTCGCTCCTAGGCTGTGAATTTATTATTGTCGCCTTTCGCTCCGTGAAAGTGGGCCTCGTTAACACACTTTTGCGGAGCAAAAGGCGACAAAGTTCTGCACCTGGCGAATGAATTCACAGCCTATCCGCGAAAGTGCGCCGCGTCCATTCACTTTTGCTGAGCAAAAGGCGACAATGCCAACCGTCCACTGACCCTACTCGAATTGAAGGAAACGGATGAGTATCCCTCTTGGAATCATTGATATAGTCGTCTTGGTCGCGGCGGTCATTTCGTCGATTGTCGTTGGTCTACGATTTCGAGGGAAAAACGATTCGATCGAAGCCTATTTGCTCGGTGATCGCAATTTACCTTGGTGGGCAATTTTGGGTTCAATTGTCGCTACCGAAACCAGTACTGCGACCGTTCTGAGCGTTCCAGGCCATGGCTATAGCGAAACAGGCTTCAAGTTTTTGCAATTGGCCCTCGGGTTTATACTCGGTCGGATCCTGGTCGTGATCTTTCTTCTGCCAGGCTACTTCGAAGGCAAATTGATGAGTGCCTACGAAATCCTTGGGGTTCGTTTTGGAATGCAAACCAAACGCGTTGCATCGGTTCTGTTTTTGGTAACACGGAATCTCGGTGACGGCTTGCGTCTCTTCCTTGCCGCCATGGTGCTTAAGGAATTGGTCGGATGGTCAATGCTATGGAGTGCCGTTGCGATTGGCGTCATCACGATGCTCTACACCTATTTCGGCGGTATGCGCTCCGTGGTTTGGAACGATTGTGTTCAGTTCGTAATCTACATGCTGGGAAGCATTGCCGCCTTGTTCGTTATCGTCAGTTACTTGCCAAATGGATGGACCAGCTTCTTTGAGTTTGCAAAAGAGAACAACAAACTTGAGATCATCGATTGGCATTTCTCATTGTCTAAACCGTACACGCTTTGGGCCGGTTTGATCGGCGGCGCTACGCTTTCGTTGGGCTCACACGGCACTGACCAGATGATGGTGCAACGTTACCTAAGCTCGCGAAGTCAGCGCGATGCAGCTCGAGCCATTCTATGGAGCGGAATCGTAGTCTTTGGTCAGTTCGCGTTGTTTCTTTTAATCGGTATGCTGCTCGCTTGTTTCTATTCCACCGAAGCGACGCTACCTGAGGGCATCAAGAACGATGCCATCTTCTCACACTTCATGATCCATTCGTTTCCCCGCAATACCGGACTCATCGGGTTGATGCTGGCGGCCATTTTGGCTGCCGTGATGTCGACACTTTCTAGTTCGCTGTCCGCGTCGGCGTCGTCGGTTGTTAGCGATTTGTGGTTGCCGAGTTGTCGTGTTCCACCATCCGAGGGTCGTCAAGTTTGGACAACCCGTTTGCTTACGGTGTTTTTTGGCGGTTTGCAAATTGCGATCGGAGTATGGGCCAGCACCTTCAACGAAAGCGTAGTCGGCAATGCGCTCACCATCGCAGGCTTCTCGTCTGGGATTTTACTCGGGCTGTTTGCATTGGGAGTTTTCACCAAAAGCACCTATCAAACTGCCGCCTTAGGTGGGGCTGCAATCGGCCTGACCACCATGCTGTTCCTTCAATTTGGCTTGCCTAATGTGCCTGGGGGATTCAAACTTGACTTCCCCTGGCTAGCTGTATTTGGCTCGGTTACTACCTATTTGTCTGGACTCCTACTCTCCGTTTTCAGTCGATAAGATTTGGAGTGCGGAAATTCATTTTCGCTTCAAGATATGAGCGGAAAGAACCACTTGCAATGTTCGTACAACCAGCTATCCAAAAGTCATTTCCTAAAACACTCTTTGAGATAAAAACATGCGCATAAGTCTTTTTGTGAAAGCAACAATTAGCCGAACGGCGTTAGCCAACAATCTCAAAGCTCCGATGCATCGGAGCACTCCAAATACCAGACTACACTACACGTCAACACGTCTGAAATACTTCGCGTTGGTTCTTGCCCTGATGGTCATTCCAGACACTACACGATTGATCGCTCAAGAAGCGTCAGCAACCCCTGCCGTCGCCAAGGAATCGAGTCGCGTGCCGGTCGAGCAACTCGCTCAGATCAACGACCTGATCACGACCGGAATCGCCGAAGGCAAAATGCCCGGATGTGTTGTTTGCGTCGGTCGCAAAGATGAGATCCTGTTACTAAAAGCTTACGGGAATAAACGATTGGAGCCATCCATCGAACCGATGTCCGTCGACACCGTCTTCGACATGGCCTCCATCACCAAACCTGTTGCTACGGCCACGAGCATCATGCAACTCATCGAACAGGGAAAACTAAGTCTATCCGACAAAGTTGCTTCCATCTTCCCTGCCTTTGCACTGAACGACAAGCAAACCATCACCGTTCAAGACCTGCTTCTGCATCGAAGTGGATTGATCCCTGACAATGCCATATCCGATTATCAGGACGGACCCGAAAAAGCGTGGGAAAAAATATGCGAATTGAAACTCGTGGCACCCATCGGCACAGCGTTCAAGTACTCGGACGTCAATTTCATCGTCCTTGGAAAAATCGTCGAGCACATCAGTGGCAAGAGTCTCCATGAATTCTCGCAAGCCTCCATTTTCCAACCGTTAGGCATGAAACAGACAGGCTACTTGCCATCCAAAGAATTGAGCGCCAAATGCGCACCCACCGAGCTGCGCGAAGGCCACTGGATGCAAGGTGAAGTACACGACCCACGTGCCTACGCTCTGGGGGGAATAGCTGGACATGCTGGTCTGTTTTCCACCGCAGAGGATATCGCCATCTACGCGCAAATGATGCTGCAACAAGGGTCATTGCAAGGCTCCAAGGATAGCCAGCCAACTCGAGTATTATCGCACGCAACTGTGTCTACTATGACGCAAGCCTACACCGTTCCGGGTGGCTTGAGAGGCTTGGGTTGGGACAAACGCACGAGTTTCTCCAGCAACCGCGGCGATCTCTTGAGTTCATCTGCGTTTGGGCACGGCGGATTTACCGGCAACGTGTTGTGGATCGACCCTGACCTCGATTTGTTCTTTATCTTTCTGAGCAATCGCGTTCATCCCAACGGCAAAGGGAGCGTCAATCAACTTGCGGGAAAGATTGCAAACGTCGTGGCTGCTTCGATCACGAAAAGGGTGACTGAGAAGATGGTCGAGGAAAAAGGGAATTCAGAAACCAATCGCCTACGAGCCCCAGTACTGACAGGACTGGATGTCCTTGAACGGAACAGCTTTCGTGAGTTAGCCAACCAGCGAGTTGGCCTCATTACCAACCATACCGGCCGGAATCAAAAAGGCCAGAGTGCAGTGACACTCCTTCTGAACGCGCCCAAAGTTCAGTTGAAGATTCTATTTAGTCCAGAGCATGGCTTTGAGGGAAAGCTCGACATTGCAAAAGTTTCTGACAGCCAGGACAAAGGCACGGGGATCAAGATTCACAGTCTCTATGGAGAAACCCGTCGTCCAACGGCCGAAATGTTGGCGGATATCGACACCGTAGTTTTCGATATCCAAGATATTGGGACACGGTTTTACACGTACATTTCAACCATGGGTGAAGCCATGATCGCGGCAGCCGAGCATCATAAAAAATTTGTCGTTCTCGATCGACCGAATCCAATCAACGGGACCGATGTCGTCGGTCCGATGTTGGACCCGAAGTCGGAGTCGTTCGTGGGCTTTCACCGTATACCGGTGCGACATGGAATGACGATCGGCGAATTAGCTCGGTTGTTCAAACAGCAATTGAAATTGGAACTCGACTTGAAAGTTGTCCCGTGCGAGGGCTGGCGCCGTCAGGATTATTGGGACGCCACCGGTTTGACCTGGGTCAACCCCTCCCCAAACATGCGCAGCCTCACACAGGCCCTTCTTTACCCCGGTATTGGTCTCATTGAGACCACCAACGTTTCTGTCGGACGCGGAACCGATACACCATTCGAAGTAGTGGGTGCACCTTGGATGGACGGACGCGAATTGGCCAAGCAAATGAATGCACAGCAATTACCTGGTGTGACCTTTGTTCCTGTCGAGTTCACCCCGACCGGGACCAAGTTTACAAACGAAACTTGCAAAGGCATCAACATCATCGTTACGGATCGAAAAGTCGTCGAGCCAGTCCGAATTGGCCTGACCCTAGCCGCGACTCTGCGTCAACTTTACCCCGAGGCATGGGAGACCAAGAGCCTCAATAGGTTGCTCAGCAATCTAGCTACGTTGAAGTTACTTCTCGAAGGCCGAACCGGCGAAGATCTTGAATCGGCCATTCTCGAAGGCGTAAGCGATTTCTTACGAATGCGCGAGGGGCACCTGCTCTACCCCGCTTCGCTTACCCCCGAGCCGTAGGCGACGGTCCTACCCCCTATATACGTTTGTATGCGTGCTACATACGAGCATCAACGCACCTGTCGCCAATATTCAAGACAAACGGCGAGTACTTATTTTCGGCAGGCCGATGTTTGCCCCAGCCTTTGGAAATGGTACTATGGTTGAGCGGCTCTTTGCCTTTCGAACAATCCCCTGGCAACTGCTCACGGCCTCCCCGATCGTTTTGTGAGAATCAGCCAACGACGAAGCATTTCGCGACTGATTTTTGCCCTCTTGCAAATTTGCGATTGCGTTGGAATGCCGATTCCTTCAAGCTTTTTGGCGAGCCAGCTCTACCACATTTTCCAAAGTACTTCATGAAGTCCCATACCAAGTTGATCCACATTCGGCCATCAATGCCGATGCGTTTCAAAATAGGGTCTAGGTCACTAGGGATATCTGCCTTCTGAAGTGTTCCACGCTGTCGACCCGTCCATTCCAGCAATTTCAAATAATCTACGAGATTCATCGACAAAAACCCTTTGTCGCTAGCGCGAACGCCAGTGGTGCTCGGGTTAGGTCCTGTGTTAGCTCGCTCGTTAATAGTCAATGGCGATAGCCATGCGTCGCGTGGGATAGTTGCTCCTCGACGCTTCCGTGCAGCTGCATTTCGTTTGCGCAATTGGTCTGGTGTCGAAGTCCTCAGAATTCGTCCGGCTTCGGCAGTATCGATCGCGACCAAGTCAGCCGCTGCCGATGCAATGGTAGCACCTTGAAGCGATTGAATGCGATCGTAGGCGGACG
>JANMHA010000389.1:0-57655 GCA_031374925.1 Pirellula sp.
CAACCCATTGGCCGCAGACGGTTTTCAAAAACGGTTTGAAAAACGATGTCTGGCGGTACGCGAGGAAGGTATAAAAAAAGGAAAAATAATGAACTTGACTATCCTAGAAAAGCTCCGATCGGACGAAAATGCTTCACAGCGACCCTTGTGTTTTGACCGCTGCGACCACGCCGGAGCAACCCCACTATCCTTGATGATCGCTCAGTGCGAAAATGAAATCCAGTTGCCGCGTCCAATACCGTGATAAAAGCTGTTCTCGAAAATACCGCTGCCGCTCATTCAAGACGAACTTAAGATAGAAGGAGAACGGCTACTTCGCATTCTGGAAATCGATCACTTGCGGGTGCCACATGAATCTGTTCGACCACCAATCCACACTTTTGAAACACTCGGAGCGATGCGACGTTGCTGGTCGCAACCTGGGCGTACAGCGGACTTGCCGTGGCTTCCTGTAGAAGCAATTGCAACGCCTGGCCGAACATTTTAGCATTTGCTCGCCGACGGAGATCTTTCGAGCGCGGCACTATCGTAGCGGCGTGGCACGCCCACTACAATAATCAGGATCCCTCTATTCTTTTTTCTTCCAGATGGCCGACGCTGCTAGATCGTGGCCGACGCTGCTAGCGTCGGTTCGGATGCTGGCAGCATCCGCCACGGTGTTTGAGATGTTAGAATTTACTGCTTACATTACAGGGTAACTTAAGTATGAAATTGATTTTCGTTTTTTGCCTCATATTGATTGCCACCGCCTGCTTTGCCGATGACACTCCGCCTGCCAGCAAGGCGAGTGACGCTAAGCGAATGGCGCTGTGGGCCGGACCGGCTCCTATTGGTGATGGCAAGACAGAAGATGCGAACGCGTGGATTACCGTGCATCGACCGACCTCTGCGGCAAGTGGCACCGCAATCGTGATTTGCCCAGGCGGCGGGTATGGCGGATTGGTGGTTGGTCCTGAGGGGCACGGGATTGCCGCGTGGTTGAATCAGAACGGCATTACAGGGGTGGTGCTGGAATACCGATTACCAGCAGGTCGGCATTCGGTGCCGCTGCTGGATGCTCAACATGCCATTCGCACGGTGAGAGCCAACGCCAAACAATGGGATCTTGATCCGGCGAGAATCGGTATCATGGGCTTCTCGGCTGGAGGTCATCTCGCGTCTACTGCAGGAACACACTTCGATGAAGGTGACGCCTCCGCAACGAATGCTATTGAGCGTTTCAGTTGCCGTCCTGATTTTGCGATTTTGGTTTACCCTGTAGTCACCATGAGCAACAAAACGCACCAGGGGTCGAGGTCGAATTTGCTCGGCAAGGAACCATCAGCCGAGTTAGTGAAGTTGTATTCCAATGAGCTGCAAGTCACGACAAAGACGCCGCCAATGTTCCTAACGCACGCGGTGGATGATGTCCCTGTCCCGCCCGAAAACAGCCGACAACTGTTTGCGGCCCTGCAGGAGAAAAACATCCCTGCGAAGTATCTTGAACTTCCATCTGGAGGCCACGGATTGAATGGATACAAAGGACCCATGTGGGACGCGTGGCAGGAACAATCACTCGCATGGTTAGCCGATTTGCACAAGTCACGCTGAACTGTTGTCGGCGGGCGTGATATGCTCCGTGGACCGTCAGCATGTACCAATGACTCTGGCGTAAACCGTGGCCGACGCTGCTAGTGTCGGGTTGTGCATAGGCATACGCGGATGCTGGCAGCATCCGCCACGTCAATGCCGAAACAGGATCTCTCCGCGGCCAAGCGACACCATGTCGCCATGATATAGGTCATACTCACAGGACATCAAAGCACTTTCCACGAAGAATCCCTTGTTGACCAGTGTTCGCAACATGAGCTTGAGGGACTGGGGCTGGAAGGTTGAAGCATAGCGAAAACTTGGCAGTACTTGCGGCGGGTTTTTGCCCAACAGCGCCAACGTCCCACGTCGCATTCCAGCCCCAGGTCGGATGCCGCATTCACCAAAGACGACGACCGTCCCTGCGATCATGTTAAAGCCGATCATATCACCCGCCGAGCCGCCGATGGCAATCAGCCCCCGGCGCATCGTCAGACCGATTTCATTACCTGCGTTACCATCGATAAGAATGATTCCCCCTGTCATCCCCTTGGACGACCCACGATAAGCGGCTCCCGTCAAATGACGTGCGTTTCCTTTAACATGGATTTGCCCGTTATGCATTTCGGCCCCGACCCAACCTCCAGTGTTTCCATCAACCAAAATTTCACCGCCTCGCATCTGGCTGCCTACATGCCTTCCGGCCTCCCCATGAATCGAGACTGAACCGCTGGTCATGTGGGCGCCGATCCAATGGACCCCTGAGAGATTCCCTTCGAAGTCCATTCGTTTGTCGCTGGGATCACCGGAAACCGCAAACATCTCTGCTAAGGGAATCTTGCAGTTGCCGTGGAAGATTTCAAATCGCTCGATTTCCGCAATAGACTTGTCGCAAACCCAATCGGGCGTAAGCCCTTCGATTTCGACAGGGACTAGGGTTTGAGCATTGTAAGTCAGCCTGATCGCCATGTGCTCAAAGTTCCTGTGGAGTGTGTTCTGTTTTGCAACGCTCAGTTATGATCCGCCATATGCCGCTGGCCTCGAACCATGAGACTAGCTTCTTTGCACCCGTTTCACAATTGGCCTGTTTCATGAAAATCAATGTCGATAGCAAAAGAGGTGCGATTGTTTTATGTGGAGGCAAGTCCAGCCGCATGGGACATGACAAAGCTTCATTGCCGTTTGGTCCGGAGCTGATGCTGCAGCGAGTGGTTCGGATTATTACCGAAGTCATCGACCCTGCGCAAATTGTGGTAGTCGCCGCGTCCGAACAAATTCTACCGGAACTCCCGGCACAAGTCATAGTCACACGAGATGAACGACCCAACCGTGGACCTTTGGAAGGCATTGCGGCCGGGCTTCGATCCATGCCGAACAACGTTGAATCCGTCTACTCGACCAGCTGTGACGTTCCTCTCCTGATTCCTGGGTTTGTGGTCATGATGTTTGGGCGGCTAGGCAATAGCGACATAGCAGTCCCTTATGACGGCCAGTACCATCATCCGTTGGCGTCAGTCTATCGACCGCGAGTTCTGGCCGTAATTGAGTCACTTCTGGCATCCGATCGTCTTCGTCCAAGATTTTTGTTTGATCAAGTCGCTACAACGGAGGTACCCGTTGAGGAACTTCAGGCTGTCGACCCGACTCTTTCGACGTTGATGAATTTGAACCACCCAGAGGACTACCAGGCAGCTTTGGACCTGGCTTTTCCGAGCGGGTAGGAAAGCGGCAAGGGTGGCTAGAACTCATTTATGCAGCCATTTGCTTGAGTTTTGGTGCAAAGGGAGTGCGAGGTTCCCGCCGAGCTTGGCGTCGCAGAGGTTCGGCAGGAGCCTCACCCGCCTCACGCTCCCGGGCAATGAATTTGCTAAATAAAGTCAATGCAATGATGTTTATAGGGGTAGCCTCTCCCTCCCATCATAAACAATGCTTCCGCTCGCCTAAGAAGTCTGCCAATCCGTGCCCTGTCTATTTACGTGGGACATACAAGCTACTACATTCAATGCTTGGATTTCCAAACCTGCCTTGTTGTTTTCGCCCTCCGAAGTACCTGCCTATTCTTGGTAATTGATTGCATGCTGTTTGCGAGCTTTCTATTCCGACCTTTGAATCGCATAACGTGTTTGTATGGGGGGATGCTATCGGTACTCTTGACCTCTATGTCTATCGCAGGATCGTTGGAGGTTTCGCCACTTAGAGTGATACTCGACCAACCCGAATCAACACAGCAGCTCTTAGCGAATGTCAAACAAAACGATAGCCGCGTGATCGATGTTACGCGAGCAGCACAGTATCGCAGCGAAGACTCGAATATTGCAACGGTCGATGAACTCGGTTTGGTGCGTCCAATGAAGGATGGGCAAACGTCGATCCTAATAGAACATGAAGGAAACTTGCTCCGAGTGAGTGTGGAAGTGACGGGGCTCGATCATCCTCGCCCAGTTTCATTCTCGCGCGAGATCATCCCTGTTCTGACCAAGGCGGGTTGTAATCTTGGCAGTTGTCATGGCAAGGCCGAAGGACAAAACGGATTCAAGCTCAGTGTGTTCGGATTCGATCCGCAGGCCGACCACGAATCGCTCACCCGCCAAGGGCGTTCTCGGCGAGTGTCGTTGGCCTCGCCGGATGATAGTTTGCTATTGCGGAAAGGGACAGCCAACGTCCCACACGGAGGTGGGCAACGGCTCGAAAGCGATAGTTTGCGTTACCAGCGTTTGCGGCGTTGGATTGCCGAGGGCGCGCCCTATCATACCGAAGATGCGCCTGATGTTTCTCGGATTGAGGTGGAGCCGCTCGAAACGGTGTTGTTGGCGGGCGAAACGCAGCAACTGCGTGTGTGGGCAATTGATGCCGCCGGCAACCGTCGCTGTGTAACCACCGAAGCGGAATACGCATCGAACGCCGCGACCATCGCCGCCGTCGATGATCGCGGCTATGTACAGGCAAGCGAAATTCCTGGTGAAGCGGCGGTGCTAGCCCGTTATTTGGGGCATGTCACCGTTTGTAGGTTAACCATTCCGCGACCCGATATCCATTTCGCCCGCCCGCCCGAAGTAAACTTCATCGACCGCTTGGCTTGGAATAAATTGCAACGGCTTGGCATCGAACCCAGCGACCTGTGCGACGACGCAACCTACATGCGCCGCGTATTTCTCGATGTCATCGGCACGCTACCCACCGCAATCGAAGCTCGCGCATTCCTGTCCGACAAAGCTGATGACAAACGGGAAAGACTGGTTGATCAATTGCTCAGCCGTGAGGAGTATGTCGATTATTGGACGATGCGGTTCAGCGATTTGCTGCGCGTGGATCAATCGAAGATCACTCCCGCCGGTTCCGTTGCGATTACGCGTTGGCTGAACCGGCAATTTCGAGAAAATCGTCCTTATGATACCATGGTCAGGGAACTGCTCTTGGCTAAAGGAAACATGAAAGCCGAGAGCCCCGCAGCGTACTATAAAGCCCTCGATACTCCAGAATTGCTAGCGCGAAGCGTAAGTCAAGTTTTCTTGGGCGTGCGAATCGAGTGCGCTCAGTGCCATCATCATCCATCGGATCGTTGGAGCCAGGACGACTACTTCGCCATGGCGGGCTTGTTCAGCGGCGTCACGCGGAAGAAGCTGGCCGATGGAGGTGACGCAGTTGTGCCGGGTGTGGGGCAAGATTTGAAGCATCCCCGCAGCGGTTTGTCGATTGCAGCCAAGCCCTTGGGGGCTGAGCCAATTGAGTTTGGTACGTATGAAGATCGTCGTGTATCTCTAGCCAACTGGATGACCGCCGACGGCAACCCGTTCTTCGCGAAGATGATCGTAAACCGACTTTGGGCCCATTATTTTGGGCGTGGGTTGGTCGAGCAAATCGACGACTTACGAACGACCAACCCCGCCACGAACGAACCGTTGCTCGATGAACTCGCCCAATTCATGCGATCTGTACGTTACGATCTCAAGGCTTTTACTCGGACACTTCTCGCTTCTCGCTTGTATCAGTTGAGTTCCTCTACCACCGGGAGCAATGCAAGCGACGATCAGAACTTCTCCCACGCTGCGAACAAGGCCTTGCCTGCCGAAGTGTTGCTCGACGCGATTAGCCAAGTTACGGGTGTGAATGAGTCATTCCAGGGATGGCCAGAAGGGTATCGCGCCATTCAAATTTGGGATAATAAGTTGCCCCATTACTTCTTTCGGATTTTTGGCCGACCTGTCAGGGCGAGCGTTTGTGAGTGCGAACGAGGCAATGAACCGAGCATCGCCCAGGCGTTGCACCTTATGAATTCGCCTGAAGTCATGAGAAAAATTCACGATCGCGAAGGACTCGCCGCGCGGCTGGCGGTGGAAGCCAACTCTCTGGAAACGATCGTGGAGGATCTATTTTTAGCCGCGCTGACGCGTTACCCCAGTGACCTGGAGCGAACTGCCGCCGTCGTTGCTTTTACCAACGGTCTGGATCGCCGGGAGACAACCGAAGACATCCTTTGGGCGCTCCTGAATAGCAAAGAGTTTTTATACAATCATTGAGGCAATCTATGTACCGTAACTACTGCGATCGTATTTCACGGCGCCAGGCCTTGCGTCTCGGTTCGGTTGGTCTCATCGGTGGCCTTACCTTGCCGCGCTTGCTCGAGTTAGAAGCTGTCGCGGCGACCGACAAACCGGCCAAAGCGAAAAGCGTCATCTTTCTATTTCTCGAAGGAGGACCGAGCACTATCGATATGTGGGACCTTAAGCCGGACGCCCCCGTGGAGATTCGCGGTCCTTATAAACCGATTTCCACCAACGTTCCCGGTACGTTTGTCGGTGAGCATTGCCCACTTACGGCGCGGATTTGCGATAAGATTACCATGCTGCGTTCGCACAGCCACAAAGACAACGGACACAACACGGGCTACCACTACTGTATGACCGGTTACAAAGCTGCGTTCGCCGATGGGCAGGCGGGCGGAGCGCCGAACAATTTACTGTTCCCCTCGTTGGGATCGATTGTTTCCCGCGAGCTTGGACCGCGCGGTAATATTCCCGTGTATGTCAATTTACCCGATCCGATGGAATCCGGTGGCCCAGGTTTTTATGGTCCTGAGTACGCGCCCTTCGTGCTGGAAACCGATCCCGTTCAGCCTGATTTTGAGGTGCGCGATCTGCGTCTCGCTCCCGGCGTATCGACGGAACGACTCGATCGCCGTCGACGTTTGCTCGGCCTCATGGAGAAGCCGTCTAGCACTGGGGATCGCAATCGTCCTGCTGTCATGTCGACCTATTACGAGAAAGCATATCAAATGATCACGGCGCCAGACGCCCGCAAAGCGTTCGATATTGCTCAGGAGAGCGACAAAACTCGCGAACGCTATGGGCATACTTCACTGGGCCAGTGCTCGCTGTTGGCGAGGCGGTTAGTGGAAGCGGGTTCGCGATTTGTTGGAATCGATAACGGCTCATGGGATACGCACTTTTCCCAGTTTCCGAGTTTGAAGGAGGATTTGATTCCTTCGGCCGATCGAGCCTTCAGCGCGTTGGTAACCGATCTGCACGAGCGCGGACTCCTCGATTCGACCCTGGTGATCATGATGGGCGAAATGGGACGAACGCCGCAGATTAACAATCGGGCCGGTCGCGACCATTGGTCGATGACACAAACCGTGCTCTGGGCCGGTGGAGGCATCCAAGCGGGGCAAGTGATTGGAGCCACCGATAAGCATTGCGCTTTTCCAACGACGGAACCGTATGGCGTGGAAGATGTCATTTGCACGCTCCTCCATCAATTGGGGGTGGACACGACCAAGACTTACACCACTCCGCTCGGCCGTCCGGTGCCGATTGTCAACGGCGGAAAAGTCATTCCAGGCTTGGTGTAGAACCATGCGCATTACCAAGAGAAACGCAAACACATGCTCAACGCGCTGCTGATCGTCGCCTTATTTGGCCAAGTCGCCGCGCAGAATGTGCGACCGCAAATTGGTTATGTGTATCCACCCGGCGGGCGTGCAGGCACAACCGTGGATGTGCAATTGGGAAGTTATGATTGGACGCCGGACATGCAAGTCTTCGTGCATGATCCAAGAATGAAAATGGAACTCGCTGGGCCGGCGGGCGAATTCATTCTCACGCCACCTCCCTATTGGTTTGGAACCAAAGCAGGAATCGCCCAGCCGCCCCTACCCCGTGAAGTTCCTGCACGAATCACCATTCCCTCCGATATGCCCCCCGGCCCGATTCGTTGGCAGGTCGCGAATGCGAATGGCGGTTCCAATGTCGGCACATTCATGGTGGGCGATCTTGCGGAATTTATCGAGCCGGATCAACACGCAGCAACACTCGACGTTCCAAATCTTCCTGTTGTGATCTCAGGCCGCATTTCGAAGATCACGGAGATCGATAACTATCGCTTCAAAACAACAGCAGCCGGACTCGTTTCCTGTCGGCTCGATGATCGCCTCGGCCAACCGTTCTCGGGAATGCTCAGCGTGTGCGATGCGAACGGTATGCTTTTGGCCGATGCTGCCGACACGATAGGACGAGGGGCTGTGGTCATGTTTGCCGCCCTCGCTGACTCCGCTTATACGATTCAAGTTCGCGATATCGATTTCGCGGGCGATCGCGGATACGTCTATCGCTTGACGATTGAGCAGGGACCGCGCGTGGTGGCCGCGCTCCCGTGTGTGTTGGCACGCGGTAAGACTACGCAAGTGGAAATCATAGGCTGGGGGGTGGCAACCGGCTCGCTTCCATTGGAATCGATCACGCAGAACGTCTCGGTTCCAGCGAGCGCAAGCGGCGAGGACTACCGTTTCATGTTGGATACCAGTGCCAGTCCGGCGAGAGCAACGATTCTGCTTGGCGAGGAGAGCGATTCCCTCGAACCCGTATCGAACGAACCGGCGCAACGTCAACTCGCGGTCCCCACCGCGCTCAGCGGCGTTTTGGATCACCTCGATGCCGACGTCCAGATGCCTTTGGATCGTTATACGATCGCAGCAAAAAAGGGGGATTCGCTGCGATTCCAAGTGGAAGCGACCCGTTTGAATTCGCCGGTAGATCCGTCCATTGTCGTGCTCTCCGCAGCCGGCAAGGAACTGGCTCGCAACGACGATATGCCCGATACTGTTGATGCTGCGGTGGTGTTCGCTGTGCCGGAAGATGGCCTATACGAAATACAAGTGAGTGATTATTCCGGCGTCGAACCTTCGCGCGCCAGCGTTTATCGTTTGTTGATTGAAGACCTCGAATCGATGGTTGATTTCACGCTACAAGCTCCCGACAGGCTTGACGTTCCCATCGGTGGCCAAGCCGAACTAGTCGTGAAAACCGCGAGACGGGGCACTTGGGACGAACGCATCGAGTTGAAGATCGAAAACTTGCCAACAGGCGCGAGCGTGCTTGAAGTTCCCGCGGCACCAACGCCTCCCCTACCCGCGAAAGGGGATAAACGTCCGGCCAAGAAGCCAGGAGCTGGAGACGTAAGACTAACGATTGCGGCTGCAGCGGATGCATCCGCTGGCTCCCAACTTGCAACCATCGTGGCAACGGCGACAGTTGATGATCGCACCATCGAGCATCGCTTCGGACCGATACTGATTTCGACGACTCTCAAGACACGCTGCAAAGTGAAATCAGCGGTGCAGGACGGCGGAAGGATAGTCAATCGCGGCACTACGTATCCCGCCGATGTGCTCATCGAGCGTCTGGAAGGTTATGAGGGATCGATTCAATTGCAAATGGCCTCGGCTCAGCAGCGGCAGCGGCGCGGTATTCGTGGGTCCGAACTAATCGTGCCAGCTGGGGTAGATCAAGTACAATATCCTGTGTTCATGCCCGAATGGTTGGAAACGAACTTAACCGCCCGCATCAATGTAATTGGGGTGGCTCAAGTGGCTGATCCAAAAGGAAATGTTCGACATGTCACTGGCATTATGGATGGTTTCATTGTGATGAGTTTGGAAGGAGCCTTGCTAAAGCTTTCGCATGAGCCGAGTGAGCGTGTAGTAACGCTTGCGGAAACGATTGAAATTCCGTTGAAAGTCTCCCGCAGTGTTAGACTAAACGAAGTAGTTCGGTTGGAACTCGTGCCGGATGAGAACAGTCCCCACTTGGCCGTTGCCGAGCCTGTGAATGTACCTGCGAAGGAAGGGACAACAACGATTTCACTTCGCATCGGCAAAGATCCCACTTTGGTTGGCGAACAATCCGTCACCATTCGCGCCACCGCAATGCAGAATGGCCGCTGGCCAACTATATCCGAAACCCTGGTGCCACTCGTGATTCAAGTTCCTAGTGCTGCAACCGAGAAATACCCCATCACCACTGGGCCGTGAACTGCCCCGAGATTCACTCGGGGGATACTTTCCATTCCTTTAGAATAGAGGCACGAGGATCGCGGAGAATGTTTTGGTAAAGTATTGACAATAACTCTGTGTGACTCGTGCCTCGGTGGTAAAATTTTCGAACGAACGTAGAACGCATTGCCTTTGCTAGAATTTAGAATTGACAAATGCAGACGTACCCATTCCCAGAGGAAACCCCATATTGATGCGTACCTTATCTCTACTGACTTGTTTAGGAATACTCGTATCGCTTGCTCGGATCCAAGGCGCTAGCGCAGGAACTGCTGTTCCAGATACCGTGATCTGGGAGGAAGGAATTGTCTACTCGACGCCTGACGGGGAAGCGTTGGCCTTGAACATGGCTCGCCCGATGTCTGCCAATGGGAAGCGACCTGCCGTTTTGTGCATCCATGGCGGTGGGTTTCGCGCGGGCAAGCGAGAAAGTTATGATAGCCAATGCAAGAAGCTGGCCGAGAGTGGTTTTGTCGCGGTTACGATCACTTATCGCTTGGCACCCAAGCACCAGTTTCCGGCTGCTGTGCACGACTGCAAGGCTGCTGTTCGATGGCTTCGAGCCAATGCTGATAGGTACAATATCGATCCTGCGAAGATCGGTGTGACCGGCGGCAGCGCCGGTGGTCACTTGGCACAGTTCTTAGGAGTCACGGCCCATGTCCCCGAATTTGAAGGGGCCGGGGGCAACCCGGAGCAGTCCAGCCACGTGACCTGTGTGGTCAATGTTTACGGACCAAGTGATTTCACAAAATCGTATGGCAAGAGTGTCGACGCGCATGAGGTCCTACCGCTCTGGTTTGGCGGTAATCTGGAAACTCATCGTCAGCGTCATATCGTTGGCAGTCCTCTTTATTGGGTAACGCCCGACGCAGCTCCGACTCTGTGTATCCATGGGACGGAAGACAAATATGTTGCACACGAGCAAGCCGTATGGATCGTCGACAAAATGAAAGCGGTTGGCGTTGAGGCAGAGTTGTTGACGCTTGAGGGTGCTGGCCATGGTTTCAAAGGAGCCGACGCTGAGAAATCGGACAAGGCATTGCTGGACTATTTCCAACGTCAGCTTAAGCCGTGACTGTCCCCTTTCGCTCGTAGGCTGTGAACTTATTCGCCAGTTGCCCACCATCGTGTGGCACGCCCCTGAATTTACCAAGGGTGTTTGGGTCGCTAGTGTCCTTTACCACAATTCTCACGCCCACGCTTCGCTTTGGGCGTGCCACACGCGAGTGTCGCCTTTCGCTCCGTGAAAGTTCGCCGCGGATGAGTGCGTCAAACTCAAAACACTATAGAATGTTGCCATGGTTCACTTCTCCAGACCTGCCTTGAAGCCATCTAGCGTCTTCTCGCCAAGTTCCGCTTTAATTCCCTCCGCTGGATGGAAGTCGGATAAGTGTGATAGCTGGTTTCCCTTTTAAGGAAGTGAGTCCCTTCCAGAAGTTGGCCGGTACCTAGATCCCGTAAAACATCACTGACGAGCGTTGCAGCAAGATGGAACACTTCTTGTTCGATCTGAAACTCCGAGAGGCGTTGGTTCAACGCCATGGATCGTTGGGCCAGGATCCTTCCGTCGTCAATTCTCGGTGTCATCAAATGGAAAGTCACACCGGTTTCTTGCTCACCGTGGTAAAGCATCCAAAAAGTCGGAGTCGGGCCACGATACCGAGGCAGAAGTGACGCGTGAATATTCACGAACTTCACATTGGGCATCGACAACAGTTCACGGCTCAGAATGTTTTTGCAAACACACACCAACAAGACATCCACGTTCAGCCCTCGCAAAAACGCCGTCGTTTCTGGGGCGTTCATGTCGGTAATCGTAGAGTGCGGAAGGTTGTCGATCACTGCCAGCTCGAAGGGGGATTTTGCCCTCAACCATTTTGTCCGGAGACGTTTTCCCAATCGCCGCCGCAGGTTGCTGGCAAGGGCCTCGAGTACCTTGGTAGCAATCCGCCGCAAACCGAATTGGGAAAGGATCGCCAATGGCGAACTACGTCCAACGGAGATCGTGTCATAGAAAAACGTGTGTGCTAAAACCACTTCATTTCCGCGTACCAATTGTTCGAAAACTGGCATGCTTACGACCGCCGTCTTGTTCGTCAGGAATGCAATGCGCATCAACACCCTATTCCTTAGTTTTGACCAGCGAACTAGCTATAAAATCATGGATTGCGTTAGCGACAACTTCGTGCCCAACCAAGTTGAAGTGGACATCCGTTTCAAAGAATTTGTCCGCATCCAAGAGTGGCGACAAATCGAGAATTGGGATGTTGTTGTCGGCACAAACGCCTCTAATAAAGGACGTATTCTCCTGGTTGCCCGCTAACAAATCGTCTCGAAACGGTATGACGACGATTTGGAATTCGGCTCCTGTCGCCCGAACCTCTTCAGCCATTTTTATTAGAAGTTTCCTTGTAATTTCTTGCATGTAGGTTTTATCGGCTTTCGCGGCGGACTTCGAATCTGGTTCTAGTTTGATATTCGCCATCGATTCGAGACTGTTCTTTAGCAAGTAGGCAAGGTGAGACGACTCGTACAACCAGCGTTGAAGTCTTCGCATTGTATGTTTCCATCTCGGTTCCTCGTTACGAGGGATCTCAAGTTTTCCCGCATCGTCAAGGAAGGCAAACTTAGGTCGCAAGTTATCCTCAAAATCATTGCCGCAATAGAAGCAGAGCAATACCATGTCTGGCGAAATTACGTCTTGATACTTTCGGAACGCAAGCAATTCTTGAGAGGTTGAATAGCCTTGGGAGCCAACGACTGCCACTTCCCAGTCGGGCGCGCGTTCTTTGACATACCGCTCAAGCAAAACTGGAAATGTTTTAGAATACTCGACCTCGAGACTCTCAATAAATGAGTCCCCAAGCATCAATATGCGGCGAGCATTGGGGGGCTTGGGGGCAATATCTTCATCGCGAAACCCTAAATTGTTGTAGTGAAAATGGACGCGAATGTTGTCGATTTTACGGACGTAGACGCCGCTTCCATTTGGTCGTCCGCGCCAGCCAAGCATTTCATCGTAAGTCGCTAGGCGTTTCGCTTCTTGATCGATGAATAACCGCAATGCAACTTCAGCCAAACAGGCAGCCATTACGGTACTCAAGCCAATCGTGATAAGCGTGAATGCTAATCGTCGTCGTCTTGTTTTCGGCTTTCGCAATCGCGAACTTGTCGAGCCTGGTGAATGATCCTTGCCGCTAACCATGAACTTCTTCTCCGCGTTTCTTCGTCCCATTCGATTCTATGGACCAGGCTCCCAAGCGCTGTGACAATTGAAATGCAAGTTTAGCTAATCGCAACCTCAATTCGGAGTACGTGAGCATGTATCTACCGTACCGAACCTCAATGCCGCCGAAGTCGGCTTTGAATTTTCGAGGTCCATAGTTTTGATTGGGCCAACCCGCGCCGCCGAAATCGTAATAAGCATATCCATTTTCGCTGCTCCAAGCGATGTCATCCCAGACGATGCAGGCGAAGGGCGAAAGTCCGTTGATTCGTAGCGTTCCACCGTACCAAGAGAAAACTCGATCGCCAAACACCAATGAAATAATCGAGGCAACCGGCATATCGTCCAAAAATGCAGTCCGTATTCGAATGCATTGCGAGGGCAGATTAGCCAGAGTATTTTCGAATAAGTCTAAGCCGAGCAAAGGCACCTTAGCTCGACCGTAACTTGATCGTAACAACTGGTGCAACCTGCCGACTCCCTCCAAAGTGTTGTCGTCTCTAAGAATTACACCCTTGGAAAGCGTGCTGCGAATCTTTTGCCGCAAGTTTTTCTTCACATTGCTCCAAAGAATCTCTTTGTTCTGTTTGGTATCGACAACATAGTTGATGTAGTCGAGGTGAGCGTAACCGCTTGCTGTAAGTGCATCTCGTTCCGACGTAGGTGCACAAATCGAGCGGACTTCACAAAGTAACGAGCGCGAGCGCATGTGCTTGTCGTGCATGGCGACAAGCTCGCTCAACGCCGCGACTCCCGTAGGGTTCGGATCGCAAAGAGGTTCAGCGAATTGCACGGCCCGGGACGACATCGCCGAAAATCGAGGTAGGGTCTTAACGTGACAACTCACCAATAATGCCACAATCCGCCCATCAGGGCCCATGGAGGCGTAGGCATACGGCTCCAGTCCCCGTGTTGCAGCAAACGCACGAATCATCGCAGAGTAATGAAAGATGGATCCTTTTGCATGTTGCCGAACATACGCGTCCCAGTCCTCGCAATTCGGCTTGATAAAATTGAAGTTGCGAACAGCGTCAGTAGAATTCATGGTTTCTTGCTCACGGTACGGATCGTCGCGCTCGCCTAAAACAGCGTGTAGATAAATGGTGCAGCCCCGGTAGAGCTTAGGACTACCAAGATCCCAACCAATCCAAGTACTAGGACGATAGGAATCATCCACCACGCCTTGTTCTCTTTGATGAATAAGACGAACTCACTGATCAAAGACAATTGGTCTTCTTCGCCCAGTCTTTCAAACTCATTCATGCCTTCACGTGATTTTTTTTCTGACATGTAATATTCCCAGGTAAGTGAAATTTTAAGACTGTCGGTAGTAGGAGCCGACCGATTTTGGTTGACGCTTCAGCTGCCAATAGCTGGTCGCCTGTCGATCGATTTTCAACCGCAAACGGTCCCTCGACGCGATGCGAAAGAGCATCCCGATGGGTAGAAATACGGTCATGTAGATCAAGAACATAGCAACTTCGCCGACGACAAGTCCGATCGGGGCGGTGATCAACATCAATCCGACAAATAATGGTGAGATCCCTTTTGGATAGACGTAAGCGATACTGGCTATGAGCAAACCAACGCAGGCGAGGGCTGTGATTACGGTTAGATTTCCAGTCCACATCCAGCCCAGCAGGGGGAAGGACACAAGGCAAAGGCTGCCAAACTGCCGCAGTTGTCGCGAAGGCGGATTCCAGTTGATTTCGATCAATGCCATGGTCGGTTTTAGTCCAATTTGAATTGCGCGAGGTGTTTTGTTCGGGTTTCGTCTGTTTCTTGCTTCGTTTGTTCCGACTTGATTAAGATTTGGCGCCCCATCACCAGCACATCCATCTCTGTCATGATGAAACCTCGCAATGCGTCTTCTGGTGTGCACACGATTGGCTCGCTGCGCACGTTAAAGCTGGTATTGATCAACACTGGGCACCCAGTCCTTTCATGAAACTTTGTCATCAGTGCATGTAGTAAAGGGTTGCGTACTCGATCGACCGTTTGGACGCGGGCGGAATAGTCGACATGCGTGATCGCAGGCAGGGTTGAGCGACAGAAATTCAGTTTTTGAATACCGAACGCTTCCCCGTACTCCGGCCCCAATTGAGTACGCAGGCTTGGCTGCACCGGCGCAACCAACAACATGTAAGGCGATTCTTGATCGGCTCGCATCTCGAAAACCTGATCGACAACCTCACGCAAAACAATTGGAGCAAACGGTCGAAACGATTCGCGGTATTTGATTTTCAAGTTCATCACGGATTGCATCTTCTGGCTGCGTGCATCGCCAAGAATACTGCGGCCGCCTAGCGCGCGCGGCCCAAATTCCATCCGGCCCTGAAACCAGCCGATCACGTTCTCCTCAGAGATTAAGTTGGATACTCGTTCACAAAGTTCAAGGTCTGAATCGCAACTTGTATAGACAGCACCGTTCCGCTCAAGCGTCTCGATGATTTCTTCGTCCGAATACGAGGGTCCCAATAACGAACCTTTTTGCGAATCCATTTTGCCAGCCGCACGCGGCTTATTCAGCAGTTGGTGCCAAATGAAGAGGGCGGTACCAAGCGATCCACCAGCGTCTCCGGCTGCAGGTTGAATCCAAATTTCGTCAAATGGTCCTTCGCGCAGCAATCGCCCGTTGGCGACACAATTCAAAGCGACTCCGCCAGCGAGTACCAAGTTCTTCATGCCGGTTTGGCGGTGAACGAATCGGCCAACACGTAATACAACTTCCTCGGTGACCGCTTGAATCGAAGCTGCTATATCCATCTCGCGCTGAGAGACTTGGGATTCGGGTGGTATGGGAGGAGCACCGAACAGGCGGTGCAGTTTGTTGGAGGTCATTGTCAATCCTTGACAGTAGTTGAAGTAGCTCATGTCCAAGCGAAAAGAGCCGTCCTCCTTCAAGTCCATCAAGTGTTCCAGAATCATGTCTTTGTAGATTGGACGACCATAGGGGGCCAGTCCCATGAGCTTGTATTCACCACTGTTGACTCGAAAACCAGTGTAATACGTGAAGGCCGAATACAGCAAACCAAGGGAATGTGGGAATTGCATTTCCTGTAACAGGGTGATTTTATTGCCTCGGCCAATACCCGTGCAGGTCGATGACCATTCACCAACACCATCGAGGGTCAATATTGCCGCTTCGTCAAACGGGGATGGAAAGAAAGCGCTGGCCGCATGCGACTCGTGGTGATCAGTAAACACGAATCGACCTTTGTACCGGTTTTGAAGCCCTCGCCGCATTTCGCGGGGTAAGTGCAGTTTTTGCTTTAGCCACAACGGCATTGCCTGCCGAAAGGATCGATAGCCGCTTGGAACAAAAGCTAAGTAGGTTTCCAATAAGCGTTCGAACTTGGTCAAGGGCTTTTCATAGAAGCCGACATAGTCCAGTTCGTCAGGCAAGAGACCGGCGGTTTTCAAGCAATAGCGGATCGCGTTGTCAGGGAAGTTGTAATCATGCTTCTTGCGAGTGAACCGCTCCTCCTGGGCTGCGGCAACGATTTCACCGTCGATCACCAAGGATGCGGCGGAATCGTGATAAAATGCGGAGATGCCAAGTATGTTCGTCATCGGGAGGTGCCAGGAACGCGCAAGGTTACGAGTACTTCGGCGGAATGCGTGGCCGGCACCATGGGTATTTCGCGACTCCCTGACCGAACAGCAACATCAATCGAAAGATCAAGAATCGGATAACGATCGATCGTAATGAGTCTAATTCCCAAGCAGAGCTGAAACAATCTTAAGTAACGATTTTAGACGTTTTTCAATTCGACTTAGCATCGTGCGGTAAATAAGTGTCGCCTTTCGCTCCGCGAAAGTGCGCCTCGTTAACACACTTTTGCGGAGCAAAAGGCGACAAAGTTCTGCACCTTGCGAATAAATTCACAGCCTATCCGCGAAAGCTGCGTTTCCCCATTCCTTGTCGGAGCGAAGGGCGATGATTTCGGTGCGGCACGCTCAGAGCCAAAGCGATGGGCGTGGGAATCGTGGCAAATGCTTCTAGCGACTAACCACGCCCTTCGTAAACTCAGGGGCGTGCCACCCGAGTGTGGAATCCTTGGGAATAAATTCAGAGCCTAGGCTGTCGGATACTTCCAAGGCCCTCGGTATTCGCGGCGCAAGAGTCTGTTTGCGTCTTCGTCGCCGATGATCTTTTCGTTGGCGCCGTCCCACTGAATGCTCCGGCCAAGCTTATACGAGACCATTCCGAGCAAGCTCATGTTGGTTGCTAGATGACCGATCTCGATATCGCAGGTCGGTCGTTTGCCCGATTCGATCGCATAGGTGAAATCGGACCAAAGCAGTTTAATGCTGTGCCCATCTGGCTCTTGATGCTGTGCGTCCTGGTGAACGACAGGCTGCTTGGAATCGGATGGATAGAATGTCCATCCATCCCGCCAGCCCATATGAAACGTTCCTTTCGTGCCGTAAAAGTAGCAGCCGACGGAGTGTTTCTCGGCACCGTTGCCGGCGAACTTGCGATGTTCCCAGGAGGCTGTAAACGACTCGAATTCAAAGACAGCAATTTGTGAGTCCGGCGCATCGGTCGTTTGCTCTTTTTCATTTAACACGGCAGTACCGGCGATAGGTCTCCCGCCCCACGAAAAGATTTTTTTAGGATACTTCTCTTCCGACCACCAGAGAACTTGATCCAGCCAATGAACGCCCCAGTCACCGAGGGTTCCGTTTGCAAAATCGAGGTAATTTCGGAAGCCACCTGGATGAATCTTGCGGCAGTAAGGACGCATTGGAGCCGGGCCACAGTACATGTCCCAATCCAGATTGGATGGTGGCTCACTGTTCTGAGTCGGCTTTTCTTTACCGCCGGCGCTGTGAACAAACATCCTGACCATTCCAATATCGCCAGCGTTTCCTTCCTTCAAAAACTTCATGCCTGACACGTAATGTGGACCGATACGACGGTGCAAGCCAACCTGGACGGTACGATTGGCTGCACGCGCGGCATTGAGCATGGCTCGGCTTTCTTGAATCGTATGCCCCGTCGGCTTTTCTACAAAAACATGAGCCCCCGCACCGATTGCTGCGATCGCATTGAGTGCATGCCAATGATCTGGCGTAGCAACGATGGCGATGTCGATCTTCTCCTTGTCGATGAGTTCACGCACATCCTGATATGTTTTCGGTTGGTCGCCCGAAAGAGTCTTGACTTTCTCGGCTGCCAACTCGAGCACGTCCGAGTCGACATCGGCCAAAGCGACAACTTGGCAATTGCCGGCGGCCATAGCCTCTTTAAGAATATTCATTCCCCACCAGCCGCTTCCAATCAACGCCGTTCGATATTTTTTAGCTTTTCCAATGGCATGAACGCTCGGTGCACTACCTAGTACCAAGCCGGTGGCCAAGGTCGATTGAATAAAATCGCGTCGATGTAGGGTCATTTGTCAAGTCTCATTTAGAGGGATAGGTTTAGGCAAGCGATCTCGCCGGATGCATTGCGGCAATAAATAAGGCCATTGCAAAGTACAGGGACCGTCCAGCACTTGCCATCTAATACTTTTGCTTTTGCAATTGGAGAAAACGATTCGTTGGACACCGGCGCGATCAAGAGTTCGCCGAATTCGCTGAGAACGATGAGATGATTGTCCGCCACGCATAACGAACCGGCACCTAATCCAGAAAAACTCCAGCCAACCTCGCCGCTTGAAAGTGTTAGGCACTTTAGCTGGACTTCACCACCCTCGTCCCCATCGAAGCCATAAATCAGGCCATTGACTAGAACGCTCGAGTTGAGTTGGTTTTGCATTTCTGTGTTGGTCCAAACTGCTTTGACGGCTGTCTCCGTAAACGACAACAAGGCCGCACCGCGGCCATAACCAGAAGAAATGAAGACTTCCTTTCCATTTACGATTGGATCGGCAGCAT
This sequence comes from Pirellula sp., assembly GCA_031374925.1. GTDB lineage: Bacteria > Planctomycetota > Planctomycetia > Pirellulales > Pirellulaceae > JBKCUI01. Next base: position 19,011 of record JANMHA010000389.1, read on the forward strand.
TGCAGCCATTGGTGGTAAGCCATCGATGTTTCCATGCAACCACCCCCGATTCCAAATCGATGCATTGATAGAATTTTCCAGAAGCGATCAACGCAAACCACCGCTTTCCAATTTTGAGTCGGTATGGAGTCATGTACCCAGCTTCGCCATCGCCCGACTTCCAGATCAGGTCCCCAGTCCATTTGTTGATTGCCAAACCCGCTTCACCGACGTTAAGAATCAGTCGGTCTTCATGGATCATGGGAGATGAGGAAAATCCCCAGCCAGGGATTCGTACTTCTGCCTCTTGGTGCACGTTTTGGAACCAATGAATCTTACCAGTGCTCGCTTCGAAACAGAGCATGTCCCCTTGTCGGCTCAGCGTGTAGACTCGATCGCCATCGACGGTCGGGGTCGAGGTTGGCCCCCCTTCGAAAAACCGATCGTCGAGCGGGCATTCGTAGGTGTGCTTCCAGATGACTTCGCCTGATTTTGCATCCAAACAAAAGACGGTGTCTTGGTCGTCCGAATTACCCATGGTATAGAGACGACCATCGGCCACGGACATCGATGAGAATCCAATTCCGACGTTGGTTCGCCAAAGGATTGCTGGACCTTCGACAGGCCAAGTGTGTTTCCAATCCCTCTCGGCGGAAATGCCGTTTCTCGCAGGCCCTCGCCAATTTGGCCAGTCCTCGCCCAACGCGGCCGAAGGTGATCGCCAGAGCATAAGGAGCAAGAGGAGGACCCAAATTCCATGAACCGACACAACGATGCTCTTTTCGATTTGCGACATCCAAATGCAACAACTGCCACAAGTTACTGGCACCATTGTAACAAGATGCTCCCCTCCCAGAGAGAGGGTGACTCTGGAGGCAACGCTCAACAGCAAGATAGCCGTGTCTATCCCTTTGTGCGCACGTTTCCGGGACACTGGGTGTTGATGAATGAAGAGATGGTTGTTGCAAAGGAACTTGCCGATTCCAAGTCGTTCAACGAGGACATCCGTCGGCGGAGCGACGGATCTACGTGTGTGCTTGATGAATGAGTTCGGTCGCGCCTTGTTCAGCCAAGAGGGCTGCGGCTTCGCGACCGAGTTGTTCCGCCAAACGATACAGTTGCCGTTTATGTTCCGGTGTCTCGATTGGCAATTGGTGTTGGATCGTGTGTTCCACTTCGATCTTTTTCGTACCGTCGGAAGAAAAAACTCTTGCCAATAGATGCATCGATTTTTCTTGGACGACCGCATTGCATGCTAGGGGAGCAAGGCATCCTGCTCGCATGGAGCGGAGCAAGGTCCGTTCGGCAATAACGGCGGCATGCGTGAGGGCGTGATTCAGTTGCTCGACGGCCTGAATCGTGTTCTTGTCGTCCGAGCGTGTTTCGAGCCCGAGTGCAGCTTGCCCAACAGCGGGAAGCATTTCATCTGATGAAAATTTCTGAGTGATTCGGGCTTGTAGACCCAATCGATGCAGGCCGGCAAACGCCAAAACAATTGCGTCGTATTCACCTTCGTCCAGTTTTCGAAGACGTGTGTCGACATTTCCACGAATATCTTTGACTAATAAATCCGGACGAACATGCAGCAGGCTGGCTTTTCGACGCGGGGAACCCGTGCCAACGCTCGCGCCTAACGGCAACTCAACCAGGTGCAGGCCTTTGGAGATCAGGCAATCGGCGGTGTCCTCGCGCGGAGGAACTGCGACCAAGGTTAATTCAGGAATGATTTCGGTGGGTAAGTCTTTGAGGCTGTGAACGGCCAAGTCGCAACGATTGTCGAGCAGTGCACGTTGAATCTCTTTGGTAAATACTCCTTGGCCACCCGATTCACCGAGTGGAGTCGTGGAAATGTCGCCAGAAGTGGTGATTTTGACCAGTTCGACTTCATGTCCAAGGGATCGCAGCGAATTCGAGACGTAATCCGCCTGCCACAACGCGAGGGCACTTTGGCGTGTGCCGAGCCGAATCAACATGTTCAATCCAATCGTGAAAATCCAGGTTCGAATCGAAGTCGCCGAAAAACAGGACACATTCGATCTCGGCAAGAAGAAAAATCGTGATAATATAACGGCGAAGTTCGAAACACAGTCCCAATTGGTTTGATGCTATTCCTTAATCACCTTTTTGCCCAGGCCGATCCGCCTGTGGTTGTTGACACCGCGAAAGATCTCGCCAATTCTGCGGCTGGAATCGTGCAGGGAGTACCCGCGCGCGCTTGGCTGGATATTCGTACTCTTATTTTAGCTGGTGCCGTCCTTTTGGTTTTGGCGATTGCGTCATGGGTTGCCAACTACCTGACCCGTCGATCGAGTCCATCGATCAATCCTGCCTTGGTCGAGCGATTTGTGCTGCGGCTTTGGTCGTGGTGGTTGATGTTTGCGATCTTGATTGCAGGTTTGTTTCTCAAAGAGGTTGGAACGATCGTTTTGTTCGGACTGGTTTCATTTTGGGCGTTCCGTGAATTTATTACCATGACCCCAACGAGGCGAGGTGACCACCGCGCTTTGTTTTGGAGTTTGGTTGTTTTCACTCCGTTGCAGTATGTCTTGATCGGGTTGTCTCCACTGGGAATCAAATATCGGAACGGAACAGTGATCGATTTTTACGAGATCTACAGTATTATGATTCCAGTGTATGCATCTCTATTTATTCCTGCACGGATCGCCATGGCTGGCGACCATAAGCGTTTTCTGGAACGCTCCGCCCAAATCCAAGCGGGATTGATGATCTGTGTGTATTGTTTGTCATTTGCTCCTGCGTTGCTTTATTTAACCTTGAAAAATGCTTCCGGAATCCCGTGGAATGGCAGCAACGCTGGTTTACTTTTCTTCTTTGTCTTGATTACTCAGATTTCAGATGTCTTCCAATGGGTCTGGGGGCGTGTTGCCAACAAGCGAGTTATAGCCAAGGACGTCAGCAGTTCGAGAACTTGGGAGGGGTTAGTAGGTGGTGCGTTATCAACCGGCATTGTTGGTGCGATCCTCTACTGGGTCACTCCGTTTACACCATGGGAATCCGCTTTCATGGCCATTGTGGTTGCTGCGCTCGGCTTTGCAGGAGGCATGACGATGAGTGCGATTAAACGAGATCGAGGCGTGCATGACTACGGCACTTTGGTTCGAGGTCACGCAGGCGTTTTGGATCGCATCGACACGCTCTGTTTTTCCGCACCCATTTTCTATCATTTGACACGGTTCTTTTTCACTTAAGGCGGTTCGATGGGTTGGATCGATACGCACGCGCATCTGGCTGACAAGTCGCTTTCCAATCAACTGGATGGTGTGCTTTCGCGTGCTAAGCAAGCTGGTGTATCGCAAGTGATTTGTGTGGCCGTCGACGCGGAAACGACTAACCAAGCGATCGCAATCGCTGAATCGCGAGAAGCTGTTTGGGCGTCGGTAGGTATCCACCCCAACTACGCGCATCAAGCAACGGCAGACGACTGGAGCAGGATTGTTGAGAAAACCAATTATCCAAAGGTATGTGCCTTAGGCGAAACGGGGTTGGATCGGCATTGGGATGATTGCCCGTTCGAGATCCAGCAAGCGAACTTCGAACGGCATTGGGAGCTAAGTCGCCAAACCAAGTTGCCGCTCATCATACACATGCGAGACTGCGAACAAGAAATGCTTGAGGCGCTAGGAAAGCAAGCGGCCCTAGGAGCACTTCGAGGAGTCATGCATTCATTCTCCGGGAGTACCGAAACGGCCCGGGAGTGCTTAGAGCATGGATTGTTCATCAGTTTTGCGGGCATGCTGACTTACAAGAAATCGGAAGAGCTTCGCAAAACCGCCAAAACGATACCGCAGGATCGGATTTTGGTGGAGACGGATTGCCCCTATTTAACGCCGGAGCCCAACAGGTCTCGCCGACCGAATGAACCCTCCTTCGTCGTTCATACGGCAAGATGTTTGGCGGATACGCTGGGCATTTCATGCAAGGAACTGGCCGAAATCACGACTTCGAATGCGAAACGTCTGTTTTGGCGGATGACTTCTTCTTAAGGCGAGCGGCGGATAGGGAAATTTTTTGTGATCCTGCTATGATAGTTTGCGGTAATGTCGTATTGCTTTTTCCACGAATTCGACCCACGTCAGTTGCACAAATTAACATCCGATGTCACTTCCATGTCAACCTTTCACCGATTGGATCAAACCGCCGCTCCAGGATGCGTGGTTTTTGACTGGGCCAACCGCTTCTGGGAAAAGCCGTGTTGCGTTGGATTTAGCGGAGAGAATCGATGCGGAAATTATTTCAGTCGACTCGATGGCTGTTTATCGGGGGATGGATATTGGCACGGCTAAGCCGACCTCCGATCAGCGAGAGCGAGTACCGCACCACCTGATCGACTTAGTCGACCCTACGGGTGAGTACAGCGTTTCGCAATTTGTGGTCGATGCGCACTCCAAGGCTGACGAAATCAGAGCTCGTGGAAAGAAAGTGCTTCTTGTTGGCGGCACGCCCCTCTACATTAAGACTCTGTTTTGCGGGATGTTTCTTGGCCCTCCTGCGGATTGGGAATTCCGGGCTGCGGTGGAGGCGGACGTAGCAGAATTCGGAATGGAATCGCTTCGCAAACGGTTGGAACAAGTCGATCCGCTTTCGGCGTTTAAGATCCTCGATGGCGATTTGCGCCGAATGACCAGAGCATTAGAGGTCGCGAAGATTACGGGGCGACCGCTCAGTCATTGGCAAAACCAATTCGAGCAAGTCCAGGGACAAACCAGCTGCAAGTGTTTCGCACTCGCTTGGGACCGCACGCAGTTGCATGGTCGCGTGAATCAACGAGTCGACGGGATGTTCCAACGCGGCTTGTTGGATGAAGTGAAGGCCCTCATTGTAAAATTCGGGACGTTGGGGAGGACAGCGGCACAGGCCGTGGGCTACAAAGAGCCTATGGAATTTTTGAAAGGTGCCGTCAATGAGAAGGAGATGGTCGAGCAGGTCAAAGCCCATACGCGTCAATTTGTTCGTCGACAGGAAATCTGGTTCCGATCGATGCCGAACATCGAGAGGGTTCCCATCAGCAATGAAGTTGACTTGGAAAATGCGGCAACATTGATCACGAGTGTTTTTCTTTAGCGCTGTGTGTGTGCCATTTAAGTGTGTGTCCATTTAAGTGAGGGCGATCCCTTGGTCTCAATCCACCATCGCTGGGCGGCTTTTCTGCCCAGTTCAGGTGATAGCCGTTCTGAGCTATTTTGTCGCCGCGATCGATCGATTGCCACAAATGCTCATGCGTGCATTGATTGCCAACGTTTTCTTGGGTAGATTTCTCTTTTGAGAATCATCAACCTGAGTCCCAACCTTCGCTGGCAATCAAGGAAAGAATTTTAGGATGCCCAAACCGAGAGTGCTCGTTCTGCGAGCTCCTGGCACCAATTGCGACGTTGAAACCGCGTTTGCCTTCGAAATGGCTGGTGCCGAGGCTGTTAAGCTGCACGTAAACCAGCTGATTGAACAGCCCGATTTGGCAGCTTCCTTCCAAATCCTTTGCTTTCCCGGCGGCTTTAGTTACGGCGACGATATCGCCGCAGGCCGCATTTTGGCGACTCAGCTCCACACTTTTTTGGCGGATACGCTCGAATCGTTCCGCCAGCACGATCGACTCGTGCTAGGTATTTGCAACGGTTTTCAAATCATGATGCGGTTGGGCATTTTTTTTGAAGCTCATGAAAACACGCAACCCGCTACGCTCACCTGGAATCGTCAAGGACGATTCGAAAGTCGATGGGTCCATTTGAAACCGGAAACAGACAATTGCATCTTCCTGCGAGGTATTGAGGAATGCTACCTGCCCATGGCCCATGCCGAGGGCCGATTCCTTTTCCGGGACGACAAGGCCGAAGCACTCTTGATGGAACAAAACCAAATCGTTCTCCGGTACTCCGATGCCGACGGAACTACAAGTCGCGATCTGCTCCCGTTTCCGAGCAATCCAAACGGAGCTCAAGGCAACGTAGCTGGGATATGTGACTCAACTGGTCGTATCTTCGGATTGATGCCCCATCCAGAACGCCACTTGTTTGCGACCAATCATCCTCAATGGACTCGCCGGGACACGCAGCCAGAGCATGGTGAAGGGCTCCGGTTTTTTGAGAACGCTGTCGCTTACTTTGGCTAACGCATGAAAGTGATTCACGATCTTAACGAGATCTATACCCAAATTGACTTCGTACGACGGGATTCCAAACGCATTGGCGTCGTGCCAACCATGGGGGCATTGCACGAAGGACACCTGTCCCTGGTCCGACGCGCTAAACTTGACTGCGACGTTGCCGTTGCCACTATCTTTGTTAACCCAACTCAATTTGGTCCAAACGAAGATCTAGCCAAATACCCACGAACGCTCGAAGCAGACTTAGCATCGCTTCGAGAACAAGAGTGCGATTTCGTCTTTGTACCGCCGTCCGATCGAGTCTACGGCCGTGACCACTCCACGTACGTTGAGCCCCCCTCGGTTGGTCGACGATGGGAAGGAGAATTGCGGCCGGGGCACTTCCGCGGGGTCGCGACGATAGTTTTGAAGTTATTTCAATTGGTTCCGGCCCATGTGGCTTACTTTGGTCGCAAGGATTACCAACAGTTGGCCGTCATCCAGGCCATGGTTGACGACTTGAATTTGCCTATCCGTATCCAGGCCTGTGAGACTGTTCGCGAAACAGACGGTCTTGCGATGAGCAGCCGCAATCGGTATCTCTCCGAGGAAGATCGTCGGCGCGCGATTGGCCTTTGGCGAGCTTTATGCCGAGCCCAACATTGTTTGGCTGCTGGTGAAATCACGGGCGCTAGGTTGGAGGAGGAAATGCGGATGGAATTGAAAAAGGCTCCGGTTGACGCCATTGATTACGCAGCCATCGTGCACCCTGGTACGATGGAACCGATGGAAAAAGTGGAGGAGAGTGCGGTTGCAATCATCGCGGCTCGTATCGGGAATACTCGCTTGATCGACAACATGACGATTATGGCAAATTTGTCTGATCACCTTGAAAGAACCGAATAGTGCGGCCAACACTTTTTTACATTCCGCATGAATTTCTAGGAATTCCGGTGCTGGGGTTTGGATGGGTTCTCGGCGCGATCCTAATTTTTGCCATCGTGATCATGGCGACCTCTCGCAAGAAACAGAACCTCTCGAGAGTGCTGGAGGAGCAAGGTGTGGTTTGGGGAGTGGCCGCCCTGATCGTTGTCTTTTTGCTGCCGCAAATCGAAACACGCATTCCCGTCGGAGCGCCTACGCCATGGATCGTTGGATTGCCGATACGCGGTTATGGTGTCATGCTGATGCTGGGTGTTGTAAGTGCGATGGGGATCGCAATGGTCCGATGTGAGAAAGCCGGATTGTCGCGGGAGTCGTTCTTTTCTTTGGCGACCTGGACCATCGTGGCAGGGATGCTGGGTGCGCGCATGTTCTATGTTTTTCAAAAATGGAGCGAGCTTGGCGACTCGCTCCAAGAGAAGTTGTGGAAAGCGTTGCAGGTGACCGAGGGTGGGCTGGTTGTGTACGGCAGCGTCATCGGTGGCTTGATCGCGATAGCTCTATGGAGTCGCAGGAATCGATTTCCTCTGTTGCGAATTGCGGACTGTGTCACGCCCGCATTTTTTATCGGTCTCGCATTTGGCCGTATAGGCTGCCTATTCAACGGTTGCTGCTATGGTGGACTGTGTGAATCCTCGCTGCCATCGATCACCTTCCCCTCGGGTTCACCGGCTTACATGGACCAAATGGAAACGGGCAAGCTATTCGGTTTGGAGACCGAGAGCAGACCGACCCAAGTGGATCCACAGACCATCGTACGGGTACGACCCGACAGTTGGGCATCCGCAAATAATATTCATTTGGGGCAGAAACTTGTTTCAATCACAGAGCAAATGGTGGATGGTCCCAGTCGCGGCAATTCGCTTGCCGCACCTGTTTACGAAGCCACTGTTCAAGTTGACAATCGCGATTTCCAGATCGCCGCAGGCTCACTCCCAAGGCGCTCGATGCCAGTGCATCCATCCCAAATTTATGCGGCCATTAGTGGCCTGATTCTATGTGGTTGGACACTTCTATTCTCCACGTTTGTAAAACGAACCGGAGTTGTCATCGGGGTTGGACTGATTGCCTACGGCGTGCAGCGAATCATCGAGGAGATCATCCGCGTCGATGAAGCTGGCCAGTTCGGCACGTCGCTGAGCATCGCGCAATGGATCAGCATGGGCGGAATCGTATTAGGGTTAGTGCTCGTGATCGGTGGACGAGCGGGGCCCTTCGCTCGTGCAAATCAAATTTAGAGTGTATTTCCTCCAACGATTGTTCAGGTTGTGTGGGAGCTTGACTCCCCTCAACCATGTTTTGGCGTCCTATCTAGCTGTAGGCGACCTGACGCACTCCGCTCGACTTTATGGGCTGAACCAGCATTAGGACGCCAAAACGGAGTCCGTCGGAGGCAAGCTCCGAGCGGACACGTCGGAGGCAAGCTCCGAGCGGACAACGAATGCTTCACTCCGTGGGAAGGTCATTGTTCATTCGAAGTGAAGCTCGTTGGCAATGTTGCTGTCCACAAGCAATTGGCACTTTCTCAGCAGAGTCTCTTTACGGGCACGCACTAGATTTACCAAATCCTTGTCAGCTACGGCTTTGTCGGATTTTAGTGTTTTTTCAAACTTGGAAATTCCAGCTAGCTGCTCTTCGTATTCCACTAACTCGCGAGATTTGCCAGGAGCAGCCGAGTTTCGGTTCCACGACAAAATGTCTGGCAGGATATCACGACCGGAGGTTTCTTCCATGAGTTCCTTTGGAACTCCAACAAGAAAGCGAGCGTTTTCTAGCCAACTTATGCCTTGTAGATTTCGGGCATGAGTCCTTAATAGAGGATGCATCGATGCGCCGAGTCGAGATGCATTCTCGCGAGCCGCGGCAACCTGCTTGGTGAGTTGGTTCTGTTGATCGTCCATCTTCGATAGCTCACTACTTGCCTCATCGATCTTCTTTCGCATGGAATTGGTTTGTAGTGTAACTTGATCAAGAGTCCGCTTTGCACTCTCAACCGTAGGCGCAACTCTCTTTAAGTTGTCCTCCGCTTGACTGAATGCGTTTTTCAGTCGGCCATACTCGGCAACGACGGGCGAAGTACCCTCAAACTCAAAATCAGAAATGACCTCCGCCCGGTTTTGATCGGCGTTGGATTGTTCTGTCTGGTACGCATCGTAAATCCGTTTTGCTGCTTCCAAGGCTGCCTTGGCACTGCTTAGTTCGCGAGACGCCGCATCATAAGATCTGCTCGGCTCGCGCAAAGCATCCGAGGCGAGTATGCGTTGCAATTCCGAATCCTTGAACTCTGCTTGCAACTTGCTCAAGGTCCTTTCGAGACTTTCACGCTTCGCAGGCATCATTTGGAGTTCCACGAGTTTTCCACACACCGCTTCAAGATGGCCATGAAATTCGTCCACGACTTTCGCAAGTTTCCCAAAGTGCTCGGTGATCTCTTTGAGTTGATCGGAGCGAGAAAGCAATGTTCTGTACGCGGGGTCATTACGCATCAATTCGTCATGAATCAAGGCTGCGAGTCGATTTAGCGAAGACGTTCGCAAAGCCTCTTTGTCACGAATTTCGTCCTCCAACAACTTCGCTTCGCTTCGCGCGGTTTGCAAATCAGCGTCGCGACATGTCCGGTCCTGCTTGTCGGCAAAACTGGCCTCTGAAAACGCATTGATTTCACCCCGCACAGATTCAACGAACAATCGAGCGGAGGAAATCTCCAGGCCCAGTGCCGTCAACAAATTCCCGTAGGCTCGAATATCCGTAATGGATTCGTGTCGATGCAAATTGTCACGCCACTCTTGCGGCCTAAGTCCCATACGGCGTGAGGATGACGGTACTATTCGCTCCTTGAGCATTTGTGCCCGGGCAATAACGAAGTTATCGGCAAGGATTTCTGCTCTCTGCTCGTCGACCGATCCACGGTGTTTCAGCTCTTGTTTTCTCGTTTCGGTGAAGGGGAGCTTACGCTTAAACCATCCAATCACTCCAGACTGCTGCGATTTGAACGCGTCGTACTCGGCAGCGAATGTTTCCAGTTCAGAACTATCTCGCGTCCTCTCTTGTTCGATCCTACGAATCGCTTCGTCAATCGACGCGGCCAGCGCTAAAGGGTCACTGGTCGCATTGGCCTCCGACGCCATCTGCGAAAAAACTTGTTGCAATTCGCGATAGCTAGTCGCTTGTCCCAATATTGCCAGCCAGCTTTTGTCAGTCATGATTCACATTCGAGCAAGATGATTAACAGTAATACTTTAGTTAGCTAGTTCATTATAGCGAATACGACGGCTGACCGGGCCAGTCGATGCATTGTTTCGATGCGAACTGCTTTATCGCAACTAACGTCTCGTTGCGACTAAAATCGGTCGATGCTCCGGCGTGCCAAACCGGTGCGTCGACGGGGTCGCGAATCTAAGCCGCTAAGTGGCGGCGTGCTGTAGTCAAGGAAGTAAACGCGTGAGCCCATCGAATTTGGTGGACGTTTCAAGCCAGCGGCAGCCAACTCGTCCACCGCATTTTCGACGGAGATCGCATGTGTGATTCCATCTACACCGACCGCCGGTCGCGGTGCGAACCGGCCTACGGAGATTCGTCGCTCCGCCGACGGATGTCCTGTTCCGTAACGCTGATTGCGTGTATCGATGAGACGAGCGGCAGAATGGAGTAGCAATCACGAATCGGAACTTCAACTCGCACCGGTAATTCAAACCGGAGCGAGTTGGCTACACGCTATCGCTGGACAAGCCTTATCGCGGTTACTTCAATCTGGAAGATCGATGTGGGCTTTGTTGGCTGCTGCCCTCAGTTTATCGAGCGCACGGGCTTCCAACTGCCGAATACGTTCCTTGGTAACCCCTAGTTCCTCACCGACTTCCTTGAGGGTCAAGGGCTCAAATCGGTGATCCAAACCGAATCGGCGAACGATAATCTGTTGTTCGCGATGATCTAGCGTGTGCAAGATCTTCTGGATTTGATCTGTGCGTGCTGCTTGATCGATTTCCGCTGTGAAGTTGTCGGCTCGTCGGTCCTCATGGCCTGTAAAAATCTCTTCGGAACTCGTTCGGAATCGATCGCGATGCTTGAATTCATCTGGAATGGTTCTTGCGAAGTTCTTCATGATGGCCCAAGACGCATAGGTACTAAATTTATTGCCACGTGAGTAGTCAAATTTCTCCGAAGCGCGGATCAATGACATGTTGCCGTCGCTGATCAGCCCAAAGAAATCGTCGTTTGGATCGACGTGCTTCTTGGCAATCGAGACTACAAGTCGCAAGTTTGCCTGTACGATCTTATTTTTGACCGAAACCGATTGTTCATAGAGCTTTTCGATTTGGTCCATCAGGGAAACAAGCGGAGCCTTAGGGTCCAACTCCGAACGCAACTTGGATGCTACATGTTTCAAATAATTCATTTTTCGGAACAGGTGGTACTCCTGTTCACGGGTGAGCAACGGCACATCGTATAGCGATGCCAAATACGGAGGCAGGCCACTTGGGGCACGCACCTTGCGAGCAGGTTCGGCTGCGACCGGAAGATCGGCCATCATTTCGTCTACGCGGGACTCATCATCAAATTCGGTATTGGGCATGAAATCCAGTGGCAACTCGAAAATCTTGATCGCCCGTTGTTCGTTCAAAATACGAACGATGCTGCTACGAATTCGACCATATCGCTTCGCAAGCACTACCGTCGAAACACCTCGGTTATGTTGCTGATACATAGCCCGTCGGTCTTCGTCCGACAGCACCTCGCGTTGATCGGGGAATACAGCCATTTTCGGAAACTGGCGATCGAAGTTCTTGATCGTGTATCGAATAGTTTCGGTACTGCGATTCACTTCGGTCGCGACGGTTCGAGCAACCTCGGAAAGGTTGGAACCGGTAGCAGCAATACGACGTGCGCGATCGATAATATCGTCTCGTTCTGCATCGCTGATTTGGCTGAACCGTTCGCCTCGTTCGACGCGTTTCTTATTCTGTGTGACGAATCGATCAACACTCGAGTGCAAGAATCCGACACGTTTACGGCCTTCGGCCAAGAAGCGACGCGAGACGAGCCCCTGATCCCTCCAACGCGAAATCGTCTTGGTCGAAACGTTGAACATTTTGCTTAGATCTTCGACGGTGTGAACGGGTTCTTTAGCTTCTTCCACTCGGAGATTCATCGAATCAGTAATGTCTTCGACGAACAAACGAAGATCATGCACCGCGTCATCCCCTTTGACCAATCGGTAGCCAGTACCATCAGGACGAACTTCGGTTACCCGAAAGAACAGAAAGTCGTAAGGGTAGTTCTTGTTCGGGTCCAATTCCGATAGCAACGATTCCGCCCGATCCGCTTGCTCGTTCCTCTTTGCTCGAGGCGCGAATCGAACCTGTTGGTCTCTTAGTTCCCGAATAAGTGAAATGCGATAGTCGGTATTCATGATTAATTAGCTCCCTGCTGCTGAGTCGAATCTTGTGCAATCCATGCGGCTACCAACCGCTACAAGCGACTCGGCGATAGGGTACGAAGTCCAATCGTTGAACTTCTTTTCATCTCGCGTCGGGCATTGTTTGAGCGGTTTGCCACGTTGACAATCGTTCTATCGCACCGACACTTGACTAGTCTGGTCATCTCTAACCGTTATTCGACGTTTCTTGACAACCATTGGTTCACATGACGCAACTATTGGGCCACATTTTGGTCGAATTAAGGCGCATTGCAGGCATATTCTTATGTAAAACGAGCACTTCCCTGAATTTTTATGGTTTTGGACTTGTTTTTCGAGAATGCGAGAATCATCAAATTGGTTAAACTTTGTCCAGAGTACATGACGTTTTGACAATTTCTGGGCTCCTTCATGTCACTTGGGCAGCAGGTCGGTGTCCAATTTCCAAACAATAAAAACGCAAAACGCGACAAATCGGATCCGGGATCAAGACAACATGGCACAACGGGTTGGTATCGTGGACTATCAGATGGGGAACCTTCGTAGCGTCCAAAAAGCCATAGAAAGAGTCGGTGGCAACGCGGTCATCAGCAGCGATTGTGATGAGCTTTTTGAAATGTCGCATCTTGTTTTGCCCGGTGTGGGAGCCTTTGGTGACGCAATGGCAGAACTGGGCAAGCGAGGCCTCATAGAATTTCTTCAAGCTTGGGCGGCGACGGACAAGCCATTCTTGGGTATTTGCTTAGGAATGCAACTTCTGTTTGAAACCAGCGACGAAGGTGGCCTGCACCAAGGCTTGGGAATCCTACCAGGGAAAGTGCTTCGGTTCGAAAGGTCGTCTCAAGAAGAGAGTTTAAAGATTCCGCACATGGGTTGGAATCAAGTAGAGAGTTGCCAGGCAAGTGATTCGATGTTAGCCGGAATAGCGGGTAATCCCTACGTTTATTTTGTACACAGCTATTACGTGCAACCTTCCAGCCAAGAATTGGTGTGGTTGAAAGCGGATTACGGTAAGCCATTTTGTGCAGCGGTTCGGCGAGGGAATCTCATGGCAACTCAATTCCATCCAGAGAAGAGCCAGCGGGATGGGTTGCAATTGCTGGCCAATTTCTTGAAACGATGATTGTCGCCTTTTGCTCCTGGGCTGTGAATTTATTCGCAAGGAGCCTACCACCGTGTGGCACGTCCCTGAGTTTACGAAGGGCGTGGTGGGTCGCTAGTTAGAAGCATTTGCCACAATTCCCACGCCCACGCTTCGCTTTGGGCGTGCCACACGCAATTGTCGCCTTTCGCTCCGCGAAAGTGCGCCTGGTTAACACACTTTTGCGGAGCAAAAGGCGACAAAGTTGTGCAAAAGGCGAGAATCTCTGCTCTAAGGATTCCCAGACAATTCCTTCAAGTGCCAATCGATGTATTTTTCCCAACCATTGCGGTCGTGACTTGTCACCGCCTTGAATCTCGCATTCTTTTCCGCTGGGATTCGGGAAAGAACGTCTTTGGCCATTTCAAGGGTCTTTCGGCTATCCGATACTTTGCCTAGCTTCTTCTGAGCGTTTGCAACTTGGATTATGGCTTCGAGCGCCTCAGGTTCGCTGATAAAACGGGTCGCGGTTTCTCGATATGCGATGATGGCTTCTTCAAAATCGCCTTCGCCATAGAGCAAATCGGCAACCCCGAAATAGCTGTTGCGAAGCAAATTCTCGGTCCACTCCTTGGTTTGGGACAAGTCGGGAGTAGACGTAATTTCCTGGACGATTTTGGAATAAGTATTTTTGGATTGGATGAGCAGCTCTTTGCGCTGTACTCTCCATTTTGCAAGCGTGTCATCGTTGGCGTTTCGATTTTCTCTCAGAAGCAAATCGGGCCAACTCGACGCCATTTTGTAAGAACTTGCCATGGTGTACAGCATTTGAAGTCGTCGTGGATCCTTGTCGAATCGCCTGAGTCCCTCTTCCGTTCTAGCAATCGAACGAATCAATTCCTCGTAGCTCTTTTCTATGACAGCTAGGTTTTCGTAGGCTTTATTCGGGTCCCGAAGAATTGCCTCACTCGCTTGATCGTAAAGCTTTTGGCCCCGACGGTAGAGTAGGTCGCTCAGCAAAAACAAAGACTCTCGCCAGATTGGACTCGAGGGAGTTAGGTCGCCATAATAGAGGTTTTGGACGATCAGGTTCTCTGCCTCTTGATAATCCTCACTCGACAATCGCAATCGTGCTTTTTCCAGCCGGGCATCGTAAATAAGAGGTGTGCTCGTGTTGCTCTCTAAAATACGATCTAAAGACATCAAGGCTTGCTCTGGTTTTTCTAGAGAGCTGTAGTTTCGAGCAATGGCCAATAGCCCCTTGGGCTGGTTCTCTCGCGATTCGAAACGCAGGTAGTTTTCCAACAGTAAATTGCTTTTTGCGAAAGCACCTGCCAAACGATAGTCTTCAATGGCCCGCCATAGAAGTTCATCATACTGGGGCGTTCTCATCAACTTTACGGATAATGCTTCAAAGGCTTCCGCTGCCAAGGTATAGTGATTTCTGGCGATTACGCTTTCTTTCTCCCTGTCGATTTCTGAATTTGCCCATTGTTCGTATAGCCGACTACGCATTCGCATGCGATCCGTATCATCGCACAGAGGTGGCAAGTTATTGGCGAATCTAGCTGCCTCACGGTAATTTCTCGAGTCTATCATCCTTTCGCCAGAAGCGACCACTTGTTTCTTCATGTCCGGAAGGGGCATCCAATCGTTCATGTACCATTTTGTTTCGCCAAAGTTTTTGGTGATGTGCTCCAAAGTGTCCGATGCGTCCGAGATGCGTCCCAAGTCGATGAGGCAGTCAATTTCTTCAAGCCCGCTGACAAGGCTTTCTGGTTCGTACGGCGAGGATAGTCGCAGGGCGCTGAAAATGCTAACGGCCTGAGTTGTCTTTCCCAGTTTTCGAACAACACGGCCCATTTCCAAGTTGCTTTGCCGTCGTACCGTGACGGAGGGCTTGGCTGATGCGAGAACCCGTTGGAAGTCTTGCATGGCTGCTTGAAGTCGTTCGGTCCTTTCCGGTTCCTTGGTAGCCTCCGCCAACCGTTGCATGCATCGCCCATGGACTAGTTCTGCGCTTGGTCGAAAGGGAGAATCTAGCGGTACGTTCGCAAGCAATTCTGCCGACTTCTGAAAGTCACCCTGAGCGTAGGTTGCTTGCATCTCTTTTACAGTCGACCGATCGATTTCGTTGGCAGAACTTCGTGGCAAGTTTCGCCAGTGTTCAATTCTGGCTAACGCGGATTCGGGATCCCGATTTTCGAATGACATATCAATGTCCACGAGTCGTTCGATCGCATCGGCTCTGCCCTGCGGCCATTTTTCCGAAGCAAGCTCCAACGGTATCTCTGCTTCATCCCATCGGAACAAATCGAACAATGTCATACCGAGATAGTAATTGCCCAGCCCCTCATATCCCTCAGGAAATTTGAGGTTACGACTCTTCTCCAAGTGTCTTGCCGCTTGTTCATTTTTTTCGCGGGCGATCCTGCGCTGAACGATTCCGTCGGCTGTCTTGCGCTCATGGGCGCCCAAAAGGAACTCACGTTTAGATAGATCCGTCTTCTTTTTTAGTGACTTAGGATCGATGGCATTTGCGATTCGGAACGGGGACTCGCTATCACCCTTCCGCATTAGCCTCATTGCAATCTCTAGTTGCTGTGTTGGGTTGGGAGTTGCCCCATTTACATAGATGAACAACCCGAGCACCGAAAACGAGCATAGAACTAGCATGGCAAGCCCTGCCATTAGCAGATTTCGGCTCACCCCATGGTGTCGTCGTCGAGTCAATGCCTTGAACCTAACATGAAAAGTTGGATATTTTGGAATGTTTCTAGCTGTTGTCACCACATTGGTACTCGTTACTGAATTCCCGAGATCATGCGTGAGATGGCGGCCAACGGTGCAACCGCGATTAGCTCTCGCCAGAGCGGATCGAACATCAGCCTCGCTGCAAAGAGTCCAATCCATAACACCAGTGACCCCTCACTTAGATTCTTCAGCAACTGGTTCGCATAGAGATTCGACGTTGAACTCTCAGCTGGCATCGCACTCAACGCCTCTGCCGTGCGAGTGTCAGAGATTTCATTACTGAAATTGTCCTCTTCGGAACCGACTTGAATGGCTCCCAGATAGGGAATTCCTTCGCGTTGCATCCATCGAATGGCTTTATTTATTTCAGAAGCCGAGATTTCCGATGCCGGCAATTTTTGCTCAGGAAAGTTTCGAATGAATTGTGGTCTTTTTTGCCAAAACAGCCGCCTGCCCAGAACAGGGTTCAACCATCCATTCAAAATCAACCAAACCGATGCGCACAAAACGCACAATACGAGGAAGCGGAAAACGGTTAATGGTCTGACCACAGGATTCATTCTGGGCGAACCTGTCAACGAAAGAAAACCGCGTGCGTTGGCCTTTAACCGCTCAAGCGTGAGCAACATGGAAGCTATATTTTCCGTCCTCGTTTGATTCAATTGACGCATTTTTTCCATAAGCTCCGCATTAGGCTGCTGACGGGACTCAAACGAAGTCAACCGAAAAGGCGTGGAAATTCGAAGCTCTCCGGTTTCCTGACTCGCGACTCTGTTGGTGTCATTCGAATCGGTTTCGATCGCATTCCTTTCACGTTCCAGATCTAACGCCAGACGTTTCATGGAATGCGAGGATGACTCTAACAGCCATTGTTCTTTTAGAAGCTGCTTTGCAAAGACTGAGCATTCGGCAGACTCCGACGATGGAGCGGTCAACATACTGAGTGACTGCTCGACATCATGAATGTCACAATGAATTGGGCAACGAATCTTAACTCGAACGGATCGCAAATCGGAGTTCGCAGATGCCGATGGGCTTGTCGCATCCGATTGAATTTCCAGTGCGGAAAACACCGCGGGCGTACCCGCTGCTCTTTCCACTGCGTTGCGGGCAACTCTCTGCAACATGGGCATCCGATGTTGCGAGATTGCTAAGTTGGTTGTCAGCTGATATTCGATCTGCTGTATGGGTAGAACGTTGGCGCCCCAGAGACAAAAAGTAAGGGTAGCCATCAAGCAAACCCACCAGGGCTTACGGCTCGTTGGTTGCCTTCTTGCATGGGGTCCCTGACCAAGCTTTTTCACTTCGTTACTCGCTCGAAACATTGAGTCTTGGATTTGGATCTCATTACGAGGTCATCTTCGGCTTTTGATCGCTCGAAACTGAACAATTCGTCCCCTTGCCCCTATCGGAAAATCTTTCTCAATCCGTAATCTCCACCTAAACTGCATAGCTCAACTCTGCCGATAGAAAACTCTGTGCCAGAGACGTCGAGTTCCAACTCGTCCATGTCGAATGCTAGCCTTGGCGGCACACACTGTCATTGCCAGTATGGATGCTGGTAGCCTCCGCTTCGTTAGCCACGTGCGCGGGTAAAGTCCGATAGGAATCGTCGAAGGACAAGAGTTTCGTGATGAATCGATTGAGACCGTCCATTTTGGTATTGCTTGCCCTGGCTGTTTGCTCGATGGCAGGCTGCAGTCTTTGTTGCTCTCCGTACACTGACGATTACGTGGCATTTGGATCCAGAACCCCTCGTTTCGACAGAAAGCATGGGCGAGTTGGTTCAATCCTCAGCGACCACACGATGGAATCGGATTATGTGGAACAGTCGGGCGACGTTGTGGAATACGAAGTGGCTCCGGAGCCAGTCATGATGGACGACGATGCGATTTCCCTGGGGTCGCCAAGTTCTGGACGCTAACCACTCGCTTTCACTCTAAGGATTCTAGATACTTGATGATCTTGTTGGCCAATAGTCGAGTGTCTTTCCCAAACGAACTTTGGAAGTCTGCAACTCTCTGAGCTGCTTCGTAGTCTTGAAATGGCGGCAAATTGCCAACGCTTCGCAAATAGGGTCCAAACTCCTTGGAATGGCGTTGGGAAAGATAGGCCGTCATGGCCCAAGCAACAGTATAGGCATTTTGAAAATCAGATTCGAAAACCAAATCATTTTGAATCAGACTGGCGACCAAGCGTTGGATCGATTCAGGACGCTTCGACAGCGTTTGCCATGTAGATTGCCTGGACAAGGGCCAAAGCGACTTACCCTCGCTCGATTGCGAACTGGAGAGCAAGGGGGATTCAAACATGGTTGCCAGCCCTTCAATGAGCCACAACGGAGTAGCGGCTCTACGTTGATGCAAACCCATATTGAAAGCGAGCTGATGCGTGGCTTCGTGACAAATTGTGGTTAGCGTTTCCTTTTTGGATGTGTCGGCGGATTCATAAAGCAGAATGCGATTGCTATCAGAAAAGTAGAATCCGACGCAGTTTTCGGGAATTTGCATGCCGCCAGAATTGGCATACCTCTGAAACTCACTTCGAGATCCAAACACGACTGCCACCAAGGGGAACTCAATTTCCCGAGTTGGAATAGCGTGTGTCGCGCAATAGTGTGTGAACGCATGATGAAGGCTTCGGAAACGTTTCGACCAATCCTCCAAATGCTCAGAACGAGCCACAATCAAATATGGTTTGTCGTTCTTGACCAAATAATTCCTCCCGAATTCAGCTCGGAGCTGCTGGGCTAATTCGTTCCGTTCCATTGAATGAAATCGGTCTTTGAGTATGACTTGTTGAACGATATCTGAATTCCTGATCCGTTGTATGGCACCGTCACTCCGCATCAGAATCGTTTGATCTGCAAAAAGCCCGATCGGAACGCCGTAGGCCGTATGGTCCGCCAATCGAACCGCTAGAATGGGTGGCCGGTCGTCACCGGTTCCCAGCTTAGATGTCCGAACATTCCGCGGTTTAACGCTATCAGGCAGGAGAATCGATTCAGTCGATTTGTTGGTATCTACCAAAGCAGTTGCTGACGATTCTTTGCTGACAAAATGGCCTTCAAGCAACGAATTGTCCGAGTCGACCGGTTTGTTACCGGACGACGAATCAGGCCATCTTTGATCGTTACATCCGACAACCAGTCCGAAAAATGCAACGAAAACCCAAGCTTTCGATGGGTTTAATGAACTCCTGATTGCGGTGAATCTAACTTGCATAGACGAACTTTAGGCCCTGAATAGACTGACGATCGAATTAATTAGGTTGTCCGTAGGGGCAAGACAATTGTTGCTGATTCGGCTGAAACTCTTTTGCCGATTTTGCCGATGCAGCGCACGTTTTCGCGATTTAGTTGGGAAGGCTTGCATTCGCGTTTGTCGGTCTCTATTTGCCCCCATGATCCAGCGGGACTCACCTCATGAAAAATACAGTTCGACTTTGCCTTGTCTTGCACAACCACCAGCCTGTCGGAAATTTTGACGGCGTGATCGAACAAGCCTATCAAGACAGTTACCTACCTTTTCTCGAAGTCTTCGAGCCATACGAACACCTGAAGCTTGCGTTGCACACGTCTGGCCCCCTTATGATGTGGCTGGTTGAACGGCACCCAGAATACATCAACCGGCTAAGAAGCTTGGTAGCAGCCGGGAGAATTGAAATCGTCGGAGGTCCTTTCTACGAACCGATATTGACGATGATTCCTAGCCGAGATCGCATCGGCCAGATTATGAAATACACACATTGGCTTCAAACTCGCTTCGATACGGCTGTATCCGGAATGTGGATGCCTGAGCGTGTTTGGGAAAGCCAACTGACACGGGACTTGGTACCTGCTGGAATGCAGTACACCATCCTTGACGATTTTCATTTTCGGGCAGCGGGCTGGAATGAATCGCAACTGACAAACTATTTCCTTACTGAAGACGACGGGCATGTGTTGCGTGTTTTTCCTGGCAGCGAACGACTACGCTATTTGCTGCCATTTGCTCCCGCGTCAGATACGATCGAGTATTGTCGAAGCGTTGCGGACCGAGTTCCAGGCTCCGTGCTCTTGTTTGGTGACGACGGCGAGAAGTTTGGCACTTGGCCGAATACGAAAGAACATGTATACGAACGAGGCTGGCTGCGTCACTTCTTTGATCTTCTAACGGAGAATCGAGATTGGCTACATACCTCCACACCATCCGAAACCATAACGGAAACGCCTCCAGCGGGCTCTGTGTTTTTGCCAGACTGTTCGTACCGTGAAATGACGGAATGGGCATTGCCTGTCGATCGTCAGGGCTCCTACGATTCGCTTGTGCACGATTTGGAAAGTGATTCGCGTTGGCCGCATATAAAGACTTTTCTTCGAGGTGGATACTGGCGTAATTTTAGGATCAAGTATTCCGAAGCGAACGAAATGTACTGTCGAATGCTGGAGGTAAGTCGGCGGTTGGAATTTGCACGTCGCGGAAACGGCGACAAGTCCTTGTTGCCTCAAGCGGAGGACCACTTGTACCGAGGACAGTGCAATTGTCCATACTGGCACGGTGCTTTCGGCGGGATCTATTTGCCGCATCTTCGCAATGCGACCTACCGAGAACTGATTGCGGCTGACAATCTTATTGAACGTTCCAACGGCCGTCACGGCGAATGGGTTGATGTCACAACAGAGGACTTCAACAAGGATTTGTTTCCTGAAATTCGATTGTCAAACGATCAACTCATCGGTTACATCGCCCCAGCCAAAGGCGGCATGCTTTATGAGCTCGACGTGCGAGGGATTGAGCATAACCTATTAGCAACCATGCAGCGCCGGCCAGAACAGTACCATGCCAAGGTCAAGCAAGGAAATAGCCAAGGCTCTAACGAAACCGCCAGCATTCATGATCGAATTGTGTTTAAACAGCAAGGACTTGAAGATCTTCTTCAATATGACACCTCGCCTCGTAAATCGCTGGTCGACCATTTTTACGATCATGGTACATCTGCGGAAGATGTCCAACGGGGGAGAGCAACTGAGCGAGGTGACTTCGTCGCTTTGCCATACGATGCCAAGCTTAGGCGAGGCTCTGGTAAGATCCAGGTACAGTTGCGTCGAGACGGAAACGCCTGGGGAGTGCCATTAACCATCACCAAAGGGATCACGCTCTTTGCAGGGAGCCATGCGCTCGAGCTCACCTATTTGATCGAAGGTCTCCCGCCAGGTCGCCCGTTTGACTTCGGCGTAGAATTTAATTTCGCCGGTCTGCCATCCAATGCGGATGACCGATTCTATTACGATGAACGATGCGATAGACTTGGACATCTAGGCACCGTTTTGAACATTGAATCGACCGACTACATCGGAATCATCGATCAATGGTTGGGTGCGAATGTTCAATGGACAGCCAACCGTCCGACTGGACTTTGGTGTTTCCCGGTCGCCACCGTCAGTCAAAGCGAAGGTGGTTTCGAGTTGGTGCATCAATCGGTTTGCATGATTCCGCATTGGGTTGTGCAAGGGGACGCAAACGGACGTTGGACTACGTCGATGGATTTGATCCTAACCTGCGAACACGAACCAAATACGCGTTCCTCGAAGTTGTTATTTGCAGGCAGCGAACGCTAAGTCGATGTCGCCTTTCGCTCTACGAAAGTGCGGATCGCATACGCACTTTCGCGGAGCGAAAGGCGACAATGCTTCCCAAACCAAAATCCTTTTAAAGCCATTTATCATGTCCATTCCACCGATCGCACAACAAGCCATCGATGTTTTCACGAAAACTGAGAAGACCCGCTCCGACATTGCTACAGCAGTGCTCTCGAAACAATTGAATGTAGAAAAGCAGCAGGGGCAAGCTGCGGTGAAGTTAATCGAGCAAGCCGCTACGGTTTCTCGCGGAATCGATGTTTCGGCTTGAGGCTCATGGCGAAGTCGATCAATCATCGCTTTGAAGTTTGATCTTACCGGATGCAGGAGGCTTTTTGCTTTGTGTTTGGTTCGCGGTTTTGTCACCATCGGGTGGGCCAATCGTCAAGCTGCCTTTGGTTGCGTCCGATGCTTTCGGTGCGGGTAGAGATGCAGTTTCTGGTGCCGCCGGTTTCCCAGAAGTCACCGATTGGCCGCTGCTTCTGTCGCTACTGGTTGCTCCAGCCGTCACAACGGTAGTCGGGTCAATAATAGGGTAAGAGGTTACGATGGGGCCTACGTAATCGATAGGTACTCGGTGCGTATAAGTACGAGCGACCGTTCTCATTTCCGTGTAAGGGACAGAACGGGCAATGCGTTGGGGGACTTGTACCTTTTGAACGATTCGCTCCATGATGGGAGTTCGAATGACCACATCCTCGGAAACGACTTCGGGCTTGTAGGTTGTCGTTTGAGTCTGGACTGGTCGTACATGCGTTTCCGGCACGTACTCGATTCGTTCGCGTGGCACTTTGCGTGTCACTGGTTTCTTTACTGTCGTTGGAACCATCACCTTTTCCTGGACGGCTTCCATTCTTTGGGTTTGTATTGGAACTTGTTGGGCTACTACCTGGTTTTCCATTCGAGTCGTAGTGACGGGAACTTGCTGTTGAATCATTTCAGATTGCATGCGAGTGCTGGTCACTGGAACCTGCTGTGAAATGACTTGGTTTTCCATCCGCGTGGTGGTCACTGGTACTTGCTGTTGGACCATCTCGGTTTGCAAGCGAGTTGATTGAACCGGCACCTGTTGTGAAATCGTTTGCGGCATGAAGCTCTGTTGAGGAACGGCGACTTGCTGATAATTGGGTTGGTACTGAAGCTGCGCGAAGTTCTGACTTGGCGCTTGATAAGGTACCCATCCTAATCCACCCCGTTGATAGGTTGGGGCTCCATTCAGTGGATTGGTGTTGTAACCGCCCCTTTGAAATCGCAAGAGATATCGGGTGTCGCCGGGTTGGACGTATTGCTGCGCGACGTAACCGCCAGCATCGACGACTGCTGGTTGATAAGTCGTAACGGGCTGATAGGCCGTGTAGTTTTGAGTTTGATACGTTGTTTCCGTAACCGGGCGCTGCACAGCGTAGTTTTGGGTCACCAAAGTCGTCTCCGTCACCGGACGCTGAACCACTTGCTGTTGCGTCTGCATCGTTGTTTCTGTGACAGGTCGTTGGACCATGTAGTTTTGAGTCTGATAGACGGTCTCGGTCACCGGCTTTTGAACGATGACGTGCTGGGTTTGATATTGAGTTTCAATGACCGGACGCATGGTCGTAACAATCTGTTCGACCTGGGAAGTTTCGTTGACATAAGAAGTCTCGTCGACATAGTCGGTTTTGACTACTTGCTTGTATACGGTGTACGTTTCGTTTTTGGTGGCTGTCTCGATAACCGGTTTGTGAACCGTATGTTGCCTTTTCTCGACCCGTTCTTGAACGGAGGGACGATAACTCACTATCTCTTTCTCGACCATGCGTTCTTCGTACTCGACTCGCATCGAAGTAACGGGAACTTGTTCAAGCACGGTTTCCGTTTGAAGTCGATACGAAGTCACCGGGTCGCAACATTGAGCGCTCGCGCGGTCAGCAACCGAAAATGCCGATCCCGCGATCGCAATGGCCGATCGAAGGAGGATTTGAAAAGCTTGTCGCTTGCGAAATCTTGAGACCATAACGCCGTAACCTTTAAGAAATTCTGAAACGAGTCATGCTATTGTGGTTTATTCCGACAAGTCTTTCAAATAAGAAACCGAATCCAGGTCGATAAATCCATTTGCAAGTGCTTGTCATGTCGATCTTTAGGAAAAGAGCATTTTTTGAAACCTTAACGGCAACTTAGTTGTCGTCACAGCCCTTGCAATCCGAATACACTGCACAAAATGACATTGCGAACAATCCAAATTACCCAAACAACCCATTCCCCAACGTTTTGAACCAATGATTGCACCAGAGCCAGATCGCTCGTCCGCGACGCAAATCCATTCCCATTCCGCGGGCCATCACTCCATTTGGGATCGTTTTGGGAGCAAATCCGGTAGCATTCTGGTTGTGGGGCATGGTACCCGCAATCCCGCCGGTGCCCGTCAGTTGCTCGATTTGGTTAGCCAGATGCAGGCCAAAGCACCTGCGGCCAAGATTCTTGGCTGTTTTCTTGAACTGGCAGAGCCTTCGATCGAGCAAGCCATCGAGCGGTTGAGTGAACAGGGAATCAAGAAAACGTTGGTCGTGCCCGTCCTACTTTTTACAGCTGGGCATGCATTGCAAGATATTCCAGACGCCGTCTCTCAAGCTGGCAAACGGTTCGGTATCGAAGTGATTGGACAAACGGGCTCTCTAGGGACGCACCCATCTGTGCTGGAATTGTCTCAGGTCCGCTATGAGGAAATCATCGCATTAGGCAAAGGACATCCTTGCCCGGTAAACGCGTGCGCAAGGGTTCAATGCAACACCGGTCGCTGCGACGGACAATCCATGACCTTGGGTCGGATCGGGCTTGCAATGGTCGGACGGGGGACGAGCGACCAAGAGGCCCTAACTCATATGCGTCAACTGACCGAACTCAAGGTTTCACAATTGAGCGTCATTCAATACCAAACGGGGTTCTTTGCGGGCGGACAACCCGATGTGGACGGACTTCTCGTGGAAGCGTCCCAATGGGAATGCGAATCCGTTTTGGTCCAGCCGCACTTGCTATTCGAAGGTGAATTGATTGAACAATTGCGATACAAGGTACTACAATGTCAACTGCGTTACCGTGAGAAACAATGGCTAATTGCGAGAACTCTGGGCGCGGACCCTAAGCTTGCCGATGTCTTTTTGGAACTGGCACGAGAGGAAATTGAGGCTAAAAGCTAAAGACTTAACGCTAAAGACTAAAGACTTACGGCTTATGGCTTACGGATGAGGCAAGTCCTCTGGGCCATCTTGATGTTGTTCGGCCCAAAGGGCCAGGCGTTTACCTAGCCCAGGCCAACGGCCTGGGAATTGAAGCAAACAAACGATTCCTATAGGGCCCAAGGCCCGTCAGTTTACAACATGGAGAATGAGTGAGCGACATGACCTTGAATTCGACTAGCGAGATGTCTGGGAATGATCGTTGCAAACTACCGGGCCGTTGGCCCTGCCGTTACTCCTTTTCTCGGATTCCCAGGCCGTTGGCATGGTCTAAGCAAATGGATGGGCCTTTTCCCCGAAGTTGGACAGTCGCATGCTGTTGCTGGCTAGGGCTAGGGCTCGCTTGCTTTGCTCAGGATGCAATCGATTTTTCGGACCAACTCCCACAAGAACCGCCTGATACGCAAGCTGGTCAATTGGTCGAATGGGAAGGTTGGTCCTTTCGATGGCAATTTCGAGACGTCGAAGGATTGATGATCAATGATGTCTTCTTTCAAGGAAAGAAGGTGCTCAAGTCCCTCAACTTAGCTGAGATCTACGTCCCCTATGCACCGGGCGCGCCTCGACCTGAAGATTTTTCGTTAGGCGGGTTTCTAGCCAATCCCATGCCGTTGCAAATTGGCCGCGATTGCAATTCGGCAGGAACTGGTTGCCAGCCATTCAACCGCGATGGCAAACCATCTACCGGTTCGACGGCAGACGTCATGATGCATGAGGAACCGATCGGGTTTCTCTACGCGGGAACGCAAGGAAGAGCGCCAGGCAAAATGCTTGTCCTTTGGTCCATGGTCCATTTTAAAGGGCCAGGCGACGGATACACCTACGTGATTCGTTGGAAGTTTCGAAATGACGGAAGCTTGTGTCCGGAAGTCGGGGCAACCGGTGGCCTACAACATTTGAATGTTGGAGCCGGTACAGATGCTGGTCTGATCGTTGGCAAGGACGACCAAGGTCAGAATGTGTTTGCTCCATCCCATGTTCATAATTTCTATTTTCGAATTGACTTCGATATCGACGGTGCAGACTTCAATGTGGCTGAGGAATTCAGTTACGAAACCGACAAATCGGATCCCCAAATCGCTCGCGGCGTATGGCGTCCGTTTGAGCGAGAAAGCGGAAGGGTTCTGGCCGAGAATGTGTTTCGCTCCTGGAGAATCAAGAACCCAAAGTCGATCAATGCGATTGGCCATGCTAGATCGTACCATCTACTTCCCGGAGGGCATGGAGCTTGGAAAGATGGCGGCTTTCCAGTGTGTACGGGCGATTTCTTTATTACCAAGTATCGCGCAAGTGAGTTTCCTTATTCTTCAACAGACAACCGCCGAATGCTATCCGCGTTAGCCAACTACTTGAATGACGAACCAGTCTTGGGAACCGATGTAGTCGCATGGTACCGGCTTTCCTTCGTGCATCATCCACGGACCGAAGACTGGCCAGCCCAACCGATTGTTTGGAACAGCTTTGAACTCATGCCTCGTGATTTTTTGGATGCAAGTCCATTGAAGCCTACAAAATAGCGCACTTGCATCGGCATTCGATTCAGCCAAGTTTCGGTCCGGATCGTGACGGGATCGCTTCAAGCCGAAGGCTTGACAGACAATAGCCGGTGGTTGAGGAGCGCAGCGACGACACCACCGGATAGCTGAGCATGCGTAGAAGCTTCAATCGCGAGAACCGGTGGCTTGGTCGGAAAACCGTGGAGGACTTTGATCGCGTGTTCAAGAACGTGGCGGAGCAGTTTCCAGTTTCGAATCTCCAGTTTCAAGCGATCGAAGATGGGTGGAATTTCGAGCGGTGTTGCACCCGATTTGTCTGGCCGCACAATCCGGGCTGTTGCGTCCAGTAGCTCCATATAGTCGCGTTCCGATATAGACAAGAATCCTTTGTCACTGCAACGCTTCGTTGTGGTGCTGGCACACGGACCAATTGGATCATTCTTCTCATCGATGCTTAGAGGCGCCAAAAATGAGTCGGGAGCACCCGACGGGTTCTTAGGTGGTTCCAACGCTTCCTCCATCATTGTTTGAATCCTGCGTTGGGCTGAAGTGAAATCACGTGTCAAACAGAATACAACCGAAATTGAAACAAAACGAAATGCAAGAATCAACTACCCCCCGAAAAAATCGTGTGTCCCCTGGATTCCCCTCCCCCG
Source organism: Pirellula sp. (assembly GCA_031374925.1). Taxonomy (GTDB): domain Bacteria; phylum Planctomycetota; class Planctomycetia; order Pirellulales; family Pirellulaceae; genus JBKCUI01. The sequence continues at coordinate 46,264 of JANMHA010000389.1, forward strand.
TCCCCTGGATTCCCCCCTGGATTCTTTGTGATTAAAACCAGCCTGACAACAAAGACACTTTCGGCTGTTTGTGTGTATACTAACTGCGATTGTAGATCGTTCCTATGCGGAGTGAAATTGTGAGACATGCGTCCCGTCGTTGTCGAGATCGCTTGAGCGTGGCACACTCCTGTCCATCTCACTTTCGCAGGCTTCTAAAATGGGAACGACTTGAGAGCCGCGTACTTCTCAGCGCTGATACATTGATCCCTCGTTTCATTCCGCACGACTCAATCGCTAGCTCGTCGTTAATAGCAATGAACTCAATTGAGAACAGCGCACCTCAAGCCTCAATAGGCTTCTCAACGAACAGCCTACAATCTCCCAAGGTTGATCCTTTGCAACAATTTCACACGGTTGAGCCTTTGCAAGTTTTGCCTCATGAGTGGATTATTCAATTTTCGTTGAACCAACATGCTCTATCGCAGATATCAGCACCCGAAACGCGTTTGCCTGAGCATCCTAGAACGCTGATATTCCAATCGTCCAACTTGGTCCAGTACTTGTATCAGTTTGAAGATCCCCAAGTTGAAGCAGCGGTCTTGGCTGAGCTTGTCAAAACTCCGGGGTTCAGCTTTGCTGAGCCCAACATGGTAGTTCAATCAAGTGTTGTACCCAACGACCCCAACTATCCGTTGTTATGGGGCCTAGAACAAGCTTCAGATAAGGACATTGATGCGTCGTCAGCGTGGGACCTGAGCTTGGGTTCCAGCAACGTGGTTGTGGGCGTCATCGACACTGGCATCGACTATACTCATGAAGACTTAGCGAACAATATTTGGACGAACCCAGCCGAATGTCCGGCTGGAATCGGTACCTGTGTGGTCAATGGAACCGATGAAGACGGCAATGGTTATATCGATGATTTCTATGGATGGGATTTCATCAACAACGACAATGACCCATTCGACGATAACAGCCATGGAACGCATGTTGCAGGCACAATTTCGGCTGTTGGAAACAATGGAAAAGGAGTGGTCGGAGTCAACTGGAACGCCAAGCTGATGGCGCTCAAGTTCTTAGGGGCTAGCGGAAGCGGATCGACGGCCAATGGCATCGCTGCGGTAAACTATGCGACGATGATGAATCGGGATTTTGGAGTGAATATACCGCTGACAAATAATAGCTGGGGCGGATCTGGGTATTCTCAAGCGTTGTTCGATGCCATTTCGGCTAGCCGCCAGCAAGGCATGCTGTTTATCGCGGCGGCTGGAAATAACTCTACCAACAACGACATCACGCCTTATTATCCGTCTTCCTACAACTTGGACAATGTCATTTCGGTCGCCTCAACGAACACCGCCGATTCTCTTTCCTATTTTTCAAACTATGGTTCGACCAGTGTGGATTTATCAGCACCCGGCGAATCGATCTACAGCACCTTACCCTACAATGGATATGGCTACAAAAGTGGTACCTCCATGGCTGCGCCGCATGTAGCCGGAGTTGCAGCTCTGGCCTGGGCTGCATCACCGGCTTTATCTTATGCGGCAGTTCGCGATGCAATTCTCAACAGCGTGGACCCGGTGCCAGCTCTGCAAACGACAACCGTGACTGGCGGGAGACTAAATGCCAATGCAACCTTAGGTAGCTTGGGGCTGATTGTGACAAATACATCGCCTGGCGAGCATGAACTGGTTGTGTCACCGCCAGTCAATTTCACTGTCCAATTCTCTCATCCTGTCATTAGCAATTCAGTACAGGCTAGCGATTTTAAGGTCAATTCGATTACTGCTAGCAGTGTTGCGTTGACCAATTCAACGACCGCAGTCTTCCACTTTAATAGCTCGCCGGTAACGGTTGAAGGTAACCAGACGATGTCGCTTGTGGATGGCAGCATATTGCGTCAGAGCGACAGTGATCCAGTTGCAGGAATAACTCGAAGGTTTTATTACGATCCGACTCCACTGCAAGTTATAGCGATTTCACCTGCTTCGGGCAGTTTAATGCAGATTCCAAACCCTGAGATCGTCATCGATTTCAATGAGCCGATAGCGCCTGGGTCGATTGGGCGATCGGACTTGATCTTGAGTGCTGGCCGGGTCGATCTTGCAGTGCCGATTGACTCCAACACTGTCAAATATCGATTGACTGGCTTGACTGCCGAACAGACGCTCAATGTGTCGTTGGCTCAGGGCGAAATCGTTGATCTTATGGGGCTTCCAGTCCTTGCTTTTTCGGCAAATTTTGAGCTCGACTTTGGAACGATCGACTTTCCTGCTGAACTTGACAGACTGGCACCGTTGGGGTCGTTGATTCGGCGTGGGTCTTTCAATGGACGGATTCATTCGACCTCCGACTTGGATAGCTTTGAATTGTATCTACAAGCAGGCCAATCGCTCAGCGCGGCCATCGATCCTAATAATTCACTAGCCACAATCCTCACTATTCGAAATCCACTCGGTGCTACGCTCCAGTCGGCTACTGGCTCGGTCGGACAATCCAAGATTATCTCGTTGGCGCCGATAGCAACCAGCGGCAACTACCGAATTGAAGTCTCATCTGCAAGCGGGACCGTTGGCGAATACGGATTGAGCTTGTTAACCAATGCTCACTGGGAACAAGAATCCTTCGCAGGATCGGGAAACGATTCACAAGCCACAGCTCAACCAACCACAGATTCACTTGTTAGTGTACCGTTCGGATTAGGGATGCTGGGGATTGTCGGCGGAATATCAACCGTCAGTGATGCGGACTGGTATCAAGTAGCTTTGGTTGCTGGACAACGGGCAACCATTTCACTGAGCGGCTACGCCAGCTCTAGCGTTAATCTTGAACTTCGCAATGCAGCGGGAACAATACTAGCCACTGGTATCTCACACAGTAACATCAGTCGTCAGATAGCGGACTTTCTGCCGACAACTACTGGCAACTACTTCATCAAAGTCAGCGGCCAGGTTACCGATTATGGGCTGTCGGTTGCGCTTGCGGCTGCTTTTGATACCGAGTCCAACAATGCAAGGTCTCTGAGTCAGAATATTGATCGATCGCTCCGCGTGATTGGGCATTTAGGCTCTGGATTGACTGCCATTCAAACGAATGGTGGTCAATCCGATACGACCAACTCATCGACGGTCGACGGCCCTTTGGCTGGTCAATTGCAGCAGATGGGTTTTAGCCCCGAGTGGATTGCGCAGGCTGTTTACAGAGAGCGTGATGGGATTTTGGAAGTTCTTAGCGGACCAAGGTTTCCATCGCAACTGTTGACCAGTCAAGATTCCAGTGCCCAGATTGATAAGCGTTCTATTTCGCTCAATTCTTCTCCCGAAGGCGATTATGCAAATGCGGCCGTATTCACGCCCGATGGCACAAAGTTCCTAATTGCTCATCGAGATAGCGGTAATGTTATCGCTTACAACTCGAGCAGCCGAGTCGTCGAGAAGGACATTGTGGTTGGTGGGCAACCTAGCAGTATCGCGATTAGCCCCAATGGTCAATTGGCTCTGACGACCAATAGTGCGACCAATTCGGTTTCGGTAATTGAATTGTCAAGCCTGAATGTAATCAAAGAGATTCCCGTTTCTCAGCATTGGCCATACCTTGTTAAAATGACGCCCGATGGTCAAAAAGCAGTCGTGGCAACATTGGATGGCTTTGTGATTATTTCGCTCAGCAGTCTGCAGCAGACCATCGAGTGGGCTGCGCCGGATATGGGCATTACCAGTTTTTCGGCTTCTTTGGATCGACCGTTGAGAGTGGGAGTTAGCTATGCAGATTTTGCAATCACTCCCAACAGTCAAACATTAGTGGTGCCAGATGCAGGTTACTCGACCGGCAACGCTGCTCGCCTGCGACTTTTCGATGTAAGTAGCGGTACTCAAACTGCCGAACTCAATACCGGTGGTCGGAGCCTTGGAGTTGCTATATCGGCGGATGGTAACGCTGCCTATGTGCCCACGACGCTGTTTAATGGTGCAAGTGCATTGGCCAAGATCAATCTGGCTAACTCAACGGTTGCAGGAGTGTTCGCGACAACCTCTTTAGATGGTGTCAATGGCAAGTCGTGGTTGACTCCCGATCAGCAGTATGTTGTCACTCCTGGACTGAATAGCCTATTATTCCTGAGGGTCAATGATGGAAGCACTTCTTCCACTATCGGAGGCGGTTTCGTTCGTGATTTTACTGTCAGTTTTGACCAGCAATACCTATTTACCTCAAACCTGAAAATTATTGCTGTTAATACGCGGTCGCAGGTTGGAGCGATCCCAGCAGCCGGTGCCCCAAAAACTATCGTGGCTGCAAGCCCTTCGGGTTACCGAGCTGTAGCCATACCTACTCTGTCCGGAGAAGATTTAGCAGTTTTTAATATCCAAGGAAGTGCGGGCAGTCTTGAAGCCTTAATTATTGCCGGGTCGAACCCAGAGGGTGACGCGCCGGTTGCTATGGCGTTGAGTTCTAATGGACAAAAAGTAGTCACTGCCAACTATACATCCAAGAATATCTCGATTGTCGATTTGAATAACAGTTCGACCACTGCCTGGATCGATGTGGCGTCCAGCCCGGATGATGTTGCTTTAACTTCTGATGGTCAATTTGCGATTGTAACGTTGCCAGCGCAATCCAAACTGGCGATTGTCAATCTAGTAACGCAAACTGTGGTTTCAACATTAAGCGGCTTGACTGTTAATCCTCGCCATGTCGTGGTTTCCACCGACAACTCGAAGGCCTTTGTAAACACCACTGGGGATGCCAACGGACTGGATCGAGTCTACTTCGTTAACTTAAATGGTGCTGCCAGCGCAATCGCGGGATCTTTGGTTGTCGGCGACATTGCCAATGACATAACGAGATATGCTGAAATGGCACTCTCTCCCGATGGTTCACTCTTGGCTGTACCTGTTACGGGCAATAACCAACTGGTACTTATCAGTACGATTAGTCTTCAAGAAGTAGGTCGTGTAAGCACAGGATCGTCTCCGATGCGAATCACGTTTTCGCAGGACGGATCGATGGCCTATACGTTGAATGAAGATTCCGTGTCGGTCATTGAGGTAAGCAGCCGGACCGTCAAGCAAGTGATCGGTGGACTTAGTGGAATCACCGAATTGGCCGTGGATGCAGGTCATCGATTTCTATATGCCACGACCGGCATCTTTAGGCAAATACGTGTAATCGATTTGCAGTCCTCGTTGGATGTTTACTCGCTTACGCTGCCGACATCCTACTCTGCGAACCACCTGAGCCTAATCGGAGATCAACTATTTGTGGAAGCAAGCAGGGGCATATCCACGGCAAATGCAGCCGACAGGGGTTACTCGGAAGTCTATCGATTTTTTGCGTCCGGCCCTGATACGAAGCTGATTGATCGCACCGCGCTGTCCGGCTGGTCGCGGCAGTTCGCATGGGATAATTCCCGTCACACACTATTGTCGCTCGCTACATCATACGATGCCATCGATCTTGTGTCATACAACAATGCCGCGGATGGTGATGCCGACTATTACACAATAACTCCTCAAGTTGGCGATGTACTGACGATAGACGCGCTACGACTAGGTAACGCCACAGGTCCTCGGACCAATTCGGTCGAAATCGGTTTTGACGTAATCAAGCCCAACGGTACGATTGTCGCACAAGGTGTTACCGGTCCATTGACTGTTACCATCACGGAGTTGGGCAGCTATGTCATTCAGGTCTATGCACGTGGCCTGTCCAGCGGTGAGTACATGCTAAATGTAGCTGGCGTGACTCAACCACTGGGTCCAGTCGTGCGAGCTATTTCACCTTTGGACAATTCGGTCGACATCAAGTTGGATTCGGATCTGGTGATCGATTTTGATCGGGCAGTTCTGGCAGGTACTGGGAATCTTAGCATCCGCCGGGCGAGTGATGATTCCATTTTCTGGCAGACTTCCTTTGCAAGCGCGGCAGTGACTATTGCTGGCAGCCGTGTGACCATTTCTCCGCCGGCACCATGGGAATTAACGACTGAGTACTACGTAACGATCGATCAAGGTGCGGTTGTGGATTCCCAATTACAAGGTTTCTTGGGAGTTTCGGGAAAGACTCTTTGGAGTTTGGCCACAGGCTACGGTCACGATTTTGGCGACGCACCTGCACCCTACCCTGTATTGCAGACCGAGAATGGCGCAATACATTCGGCAATTCCAAACAAGCCCAGACTCGGCTCCAGCCGGGATATCGAGTTTGATGGGGTTCATTCGTCGACCGCGAGTTCGGACGATGCGACTAACGCGAATGACGAGGAAGGAGCTAGATTTGGGCTACTCTATGCTGGCCAGACAGATGCACAAGTGATTGTGAACGCACAGCAAACCAGTGCTGGCGCTAGGCTTGACGCGTGGATTGACTTTAATCGTGATGGTACATGGGGTGGACCCTTCGAGCAAATTGCTAATGCGAAACTCATGTCCGAGGGAGACAATCTACTTCGCTTCGACATACCAAGTTGGGTTCCAGTTGGCACAACCTATGCAAGATTTCGTATAAGTTCCAGTGGCAATTTGGGACTGGGTGGATCAGCTGCTGATGGCGAAGTCGAAGACTACGCCATTTCCATTTACCCGCCGATTCCGTCGGCTCGTTCATTCTCTAGCCAGACTACTTTAGCTTCTACGGGATCAACCCAGTCCATCGATACTGCAGACTTCGATGATGATGGGGATATGGACCTGCTCTCCGCACGCAATTCTGGCGGCGAGCTATCTTGGTATGAAAACGTCAATTCGAGCTACGTTCAGCGTACTGTCACGACCACCTATCAGTCATGGGTTGCAAAAGCCCGAGATATTGATCTAGACGGAGATCCAGATGTCATTTCAGCGGACCTGCAAGGAAATATTTATTGGCACGAAAACCGCTCAGGACGATTCACGGCACATTTCATGGGTCTGGTCGGTGCTGTAACGTACGACATGGACGCTGCCGACATGGATGGAGACGGGGATATGGATATCGTAGTTTTGAATGCTACCGATTATTCGATCGAATTATATGAAAACGATGGCAATCAAGTATTTACCAAGAAAACAGCTATTACCGGTTTGACGGCCGGCTACATGACAACGCTCTCCGTCGCAGACATGGATCGCGATGGCGATCATGACTTACTCGTAAATGCCGCAGGAGTATCTTGGTACGAAAACATCAACGGTGGATTTGTATCTCACTTGGTTACCTCCGATTTCGCTTACTTTGCTACGACCAGCGATGTTGATAGAAATGGATATCCAGACGTTTTGGTTGCTACATACAACAAGGTGGCCTGGTATCGGAATAACGCTGGATCAAGTTTTATCGGTTTTACGATAGGCGTTGCCAACCAGTCCTATACTGCTGCTGCAGCCGACATGGATGGCGATGGAGACATGGACGTAGCTGCCAGCCTTGGCGACGGAGCAATAGCTTGGTTCGAGAATAACGGCTTGCAGAGCTTTGCGGCTCACGATTTGACAACAACGGCGAATTCCATTCGCAGTCTTGTTACGCCCGATTTGGATAACGATGGTGACCTGGACATCCTATTCGTAGCCCAAACCAGCTCACAGATCACGAGCTTTTTGAATCAGAATGGTCCAGCGCCTTCGGCTTCAGCTTTCTCACCAGCCGACAATAGCCTCAATGCTTCGGTCAAAGCCAATCTTGCATTGCAGTTCGATCGAGCGATGCAAAAAGGCATTGGTACTATTGAACTTCGTAGAGCCGCTAATAACTCACTGTTCGAGTCGATCGATGTTGCCTCCATGGCAGTTGTGACTTCCGGTACTAGCGTAAGCATCAATCCAAGTAACGATCTTGAGTACGGAGTCAATTACTACGTGACAATTTCTGCTGCGGCATTTGAAGATGGTGTCGGCAATCCATTTGTCGGATTCACTACCAGTACCGCCTGGGATTTCCGCACGGTTGAACCAATCGCAGTTAACTTGACTGATTCCTACGATACTGGCTTCAGCGCAACGGACGATGTGACTCGATTTGATAATAGTTCGCTTGATAATCGCCTAGTGTTCACCATGGTTGGTAGCGTAGCAGGAAGTACAGTCGAGTTAGTTGACGGTACCACCTTGATTGGCTCGGCACTTGCCAGCAGTGCGACAACCACCTTGACTACGAACGGTAGTTGGGATTTGGTGGATGGCCAGCATTCGCTCGTGGCTCGATTGCGCGACCCCGGCGGCATTGTCCTGGGGGATTCTCCTCTGCTGACACTGATGATCGACACTATAGCCCCGCCGGTCCCCCCAATTCCAGATCTCAACGCGACTGATGACAGCGGCTACAGCTCAACTGATAACATCACACGATTTGCGACAACAACTTTCGCAATCAATACGGGTAGCAATTATTTCCGATTCTTTGTCGACAATACACTGGTAGGCGGTAGATATGGAGTGGGTGCGACCTACACGACATCCTTTTCGCAGGATTCGATTTATGCAGTCTCAGTTCGAGCTGTTGACGTCGCGGGCAACGAATCGGCTCAACTAGGTACGCTTGGGGTGAAAATTGATCGTGTCGGGCCTTCATCGGATATCGTTGACATCACTCCAGACCCACGCGCCACTTCGGTGGCTCAGGTAGTCGTTACGTTCAATGAAGCCGTAGCACCGTTTTCTCATGCCGACGTTACTCTGACTCGTCAATCGACCACAGTCGTGCTTAATGCCCTGAACAATCCAACGACTTCCGACAACCTTCAATGGACGATACCCAACCTTGGTGTTACTACGGCAGAAGGTGGTGCTTATCAGTTAGGCTTGGTGTCAAACGCTGTGTTCGATCTGGCTGGCAACCAATTGGTGACCAACGCTTCGGATAGTTGGTTCATGCTTGGCACTCCCATAATGCATGCCGAGCCACCCACCAGCCCCACTTCCAGTAACACGGTAAGTTGGTCAACCGTCCCAGGTAATGTAGAGTATTTTGCAGAATACGATGACCAGATAAATTTCGGTTCTCCCAACGGGAACAGTGGGTGGATCAGCGCCAACTCACATACCTTCGTTGGTCTTATTCCTAGTCAGGTCTACTATTATCGCGTCAAGGCTAGGTTGGTAACCACCGAAGTCGTTGGTAGTTGGACGCAGACCAGTCAAGCCGAATTCACAACTGGCACGTTGACCAATGTTTCAACAAGCAGCGCTCCAGGCGAAGTGCGACTAGCTACCAATCCCGCTTCGGTACTGTTTTTCGAAGGCTTTGAGAACGGAAATTTCAACGGTTGGACCGCTGGAACTGGTGGTGGTGCCACGCGGCAAGTTACGAGTAGTACTGCAGCATTGGGCAGTCTTTGCTTTACAATTAGCGGCGGCAGTGGGCCGTTTAATGGGCTGTCTCGTTCGGTCGGAAGCCTTACTCCCACGTTGGTCGAATTCTATGTCCGGGCAAATTCTACCAACAGGACTCAAAGCTCTTTTGTCATCGGCACTTCATCGGCAGACTCTGGCCAAGTCGCCAACTTTTCGATGAATAGCGATGGCACAATGGGACTGTCTGCTTCAAGCTCTCTGTATTTTGGCACTCCTTATATTGCATTGAAATGGTATAAGGTTGGATTGGCCCTGAACTGGCAAAACGACACAATGAATTTTTTTGTGAACGATCAAGTTCAGTACTCCAATATCCCGTTCCGAGCAAGTTCCTTCGGCGGAAATGTAAATTCTGTGAGTCAAGTGTATCTGTTTGATGCCGCCAATGCCCAACAAAGCTGGTGGGACAACATTCGATTTACGGGTGACATAGGCGAGTATAGACCAAGCGGGAATCTGGTTTCACCCGTCATAGATCCCCTCCCGTTGTCCAGTTGGCGTACACTCAGCTTCCATGTCAACACTCTGACAAACACTGCGATTACTGTGGATGTCTTGAGTTCCTCGGGCGGATTGTTAGCATCATCGGTTGCCTCCGGTACGAACCTTAGTAGCCTTGGAATTGGTCCTGTACCGATCCGATTACGAGCCAATCTCTCAAGTTCAGTTGCCAGCGCAACGCCAAGCTTGCTGGATTGGTCGGTCGGTTACGCGATTCCGCCACAGTCGATTATTGAGAGTGGCATTTCGAATATTGTGCCAGAGAATGCAACGTCGCCGCCCACAGATGTGGCTGTATCCAATTCGACAGTCAACGAGAATACCAATACATCGACGGCCGATCTGGTGATCGGCCAGCTATCTGCCATCGATTTGAGCTGGGGAGACACGCATACTTTCACCTTGGTCAGTGGGGCTGGAGATATCGACAATAGCCGTTTCACAGTCATTGGTAGTCAACTCTTGCTACGACAAAACCAGCTTGTAGACTACGAAACCAAACCCAGTTACTCGATACGAATCAAAGCCACTGACTCGACTGCGGGATTTGTCGAGAAAATCATACAGATTTCGGTCAATAACTTTGTCGAAATATCCAAGAACAGCGTACAAATTCAAAGTGGAGAGTTGCAGCGGTCTCGAGTGACCTCACTTTCAGTTCAGTTCGATGGCCCTGTGGTGATCGCGCCCGACGCTTTTCTCGTTACCAAACGGGGAAGTGCGGGAGGGCAAGTCGGTGTGACGTTTACTACGCGCCAAGACCTCGACGGTCGGACTATTGCGGATTTAAGCTTTTTCGGATCCTTCGTCCAGGCCGGTTCTCTGATTGATGGAAACTACGAATTGACCATTGTGGGAACTAAAATACTTTCTAACACGGGGCACAGTGTAGACACCAATTCTGATGGAATCGGTGGTGACAATTTGGCATATGGAAATGCCGCCGCGGATCTATTCTTTAGGTTGTTTGGTGATTCGGATGGCGATCGGGATGTTGACGCTCAAGATTATGGGCGATTTGGATTAACATATCGCAAGACGTCAGTCTCCTCCTCCTACAATTCGGCGTTTGACTACGATCAGGATGGTGACGTCGATGCGCAGGACTATGGACAGTTCGGTTTGCGATATCGCAAAACTCAACCATTTGAGTAACTTTTAGCAGGTGTTTTTCAATAGTTCCACAACGGATGCGGTAGCTTGTGTCCGGAAGTCGGGGCCACTGGTGGCCTGCAGCATTGGCAAACTTCCGGTTCGATAGTTGCTTTGCCACCGACGAGTCGCCTCTTGGGCCAAACAGTCGAAACCAAAACTTGCGGCCAGGGTCGCCGCGAAGGCGGCGCACATGTGCCTATCACCGCGAAGCGATTTAACAACAGAGCCCAGGGTCGCCGCGAAGGCGGCGCACCCTGGGTCCGTCTGTGGTTGCAACCTGGGTTCGCCCCAAAAAATAGCCCATCGGTGGCTGCCCCTATTGACTTATACGATGAAATTTAAGAAACCCTGGTAACTGCCGGCAATAGATCGCTCCGATGGTAATCTAGGCAGAATGGTGAATTCAGGCTTTTCGCACGGAAGCG
>JANMHA010000401.1:0-8171 GCA_031374925.1 Pirellula sp.
GCCTACGGCGGTCGAGGCGCGAGCGGAGGGCGGCGGTTCGCGGGCAGTTACGTAGGACGCCAAAACAAGGTTCAGGGGAGGCAAGCTCCCACTCAACCTAAAACAAGGTTCAGGAGAGGCAAGCTCCCACTCAACCTAAAACAAGGTTGAGGAGAGGCAAGCTCCCATTCAACCTAAGCGAATTGTTGGTGAAAATGCTTCACGGTGTTGCTCCCTCTGGGAGGGGCGAGCGAAGTGAGGGTAGGGTCAAGTGCCATTCAACCATGGTGCAATTCCGCTCACCCTCCCCGGCCTTTGCCGGCCCTCCCCGAGGGCCCCCGAGAGCCCCGAGGGAGGATATCTTTAGTTGAAAATCTCCGCAAAACAAACCGGACGATCTCCTAGCAAGGGTAGTTATGCGTGCCCTACTTGTTTATCGTGACCATCAAAAAGTCATTGGTCTCGGACGATATTCCTCCGACCAAGGTAGCTTTTCCCAATTCCAAAAGAAGGGTGGTATTGAATTGGACGTTGACGACCTCCGGTTGTTTTTCTTCTGATATGTTGTCGTCGATACGGGATGCGGTATAAGCAACTTTAAGAAGTACTTTGCTTTCCTGAGGTGTGGCTACGACTTGAATCATCGTTCCTAGTGGTACATTGGAGACGGATCGTTGTTGGCCTTGCGCGGTCCTCGTCACGCCCGTGGTGACAGATGTCGTCTTGCCAAATTGAGCGGTGCTTTCGTGAAACTCCAATGCCGTGAGTCGAACCGATTCGATCAGTTCGATTTTCCCTTCTTTGTTTAGTAGATCAAAGGATTGAACGATTTCATTGGCGGTGCGATTGACCTCTGGAGCATGCTTGAATCGAAACTCCGTGAATTGGACAACGAAAAATTGTTCGGCTTTGACATTCGGAGGTAGAGTTGGGCTCGATGAACGAATCGGTGCCAAGCGAGAAAGCGATGATTGCTCCACTTCGAAGGCTTGAGCGGGCTGGGCCGCTTGAGCCGGCGTGAAAGCTCTTTGCCTGAGGTCCTGAGCTTCACTAATGGGAGTAAACAAAGTGAGAAAACACGAGCAATACAGAGCTGACACTTGGCGCAATGGATTCTCCCTTTTGTTTGAAACCGCTCCGTCTGCCGGTCGCTTAAGGCCAGCGGCGGATGATAAACTATCGGAGCTGGAACATCCTGATACTCACCTAAAAAAGCTGGGGCGTAAGGACTCGAACCTTAACAAACAGAGTCAGAGTCTGTTGTGCTACCATTACACCACGCCCCAGTGATAACTTCAGCCGCGATAGTATACGCTTTTCGTTGGGCCAAGCCTAGTGAGACAGCCACCCTCTCAAATGAGTTTGCGGCGTTAATCCCTTAATCCCTATTCTTAGGTCGCAACCTGATGGCTTTTTCGACAAAACTTATCGCACGAGCGTACAAGACGGCAGCGACTCGGTACGCAGAATTCGGCGTCGATACAGAGGCTGCTTTGGCTGCTGTCGCCAAGATCCCGATTTCGCTGCATTGCTGGCAAGGGGACGATGTAGGCGGCTTTGAGAATTCAGGCGGCGTACTCGGCGGCGGAATAGCGGTCACCGGCAATTACCCAGGCAAAGCTCGCACGGCCGAAGAGCTTCGTGCGGATATCGAAAAAGCCCTGACTTTGATCCCAGGCAAACACCGTCTGAATCTTCATGCATTCTATGGTGAGTTCGGAGACACGAAGGTCGATCGCAATGAGATTCAACTCAAGCATTTTCAAGACTGGATCGGATGGGCCAAGCAGAATCGACTTGGAATGGATTTCAACCCGACTTGCTTCTCACATCCAAAAGCGTCGGACGGTTTCACCTTAAGCCATGCCGACAAAGGGATTCGCGAATTCTGGATCGAGCATTGCATCGCCTGTCGCGAGATCGGAGCGGAGATAGGTAAAGCCCTGGGGTCGCCAACAGTGACTAATGTTTGGATCCCGGATGGTTACAAAGATACGCCTGTCGATCGCTTGTCCCCAAGACAAAGGCTTTCCGAGTCACTCGACAGAGTTTTTGCCAAGAAATTGAGCCGAAAGTATCATTTGGATTCCGTGGAGTGCAAACTGTTCGGCCTTGGAAGCGAAAGTTATGTGGTCGGCAGCCATGAGTTTTACCTGGGCTACGCGATCAAGAACCAAAAATTGCTTTGCTTAGACGCAGGGCACTTCCATCCGACCGAAACCGTTGTCGACAAGTTAACGTCAACGCTCATGTATGTTCCCGAGGTTCTGCTGCACGTTAGTCGTGGGGTTCGATGGGACAGCGACCACGTTGTCATCCTGGACGATTCACTGCAGGCCATCGCCGCAGAATTGGTACGCAACGATTTGCTCGCTAGGACACACATCGGCCTCGATTTCTTTGATGCCAGTATCAACCGGATCGCGGCTTGGACAATCGGAACTCGCAATACGATTAAGTCTTTGCTAATCGCACTGTTGGAGCCAGCGTCCATGCGGGCTGCTGAGCAAGCGGGAGACTTGACAGCACGGCTGGCAATCATGGAAGAAGCCAAGGGGATGCCATGGGGGGCAGTTTGGGATCAGTACTGTTTCTCGGCTGGAGTTCCTGTTGGACCAAGCTGGCTCGAAGAAGTTCGCCGCTACGAACATATGGTACTTGCGAAACGATAAACTAATTCGTTCATCCCACCACTCCCTCTCACTTTATGAGTTTCAATGTCTCAAGAGACTGTTCCAACCGGCTCGGAATACGAGCGTGAACCTGTTCCGCAAAAGGCGCTTAAGGGGCCGGCTGCCTTTTGGGGGATGTACGCTGGTGAACACACAGCTGGAACCGAGTTCATGATCGGGCCATTGTTTGTGGCTTGGGGAGCTTCAGCGAGCAGTCTCATCTTCGGGCTGCTTCTAGGGAATTTACTGGCTGTGTTGACTTGGCGTTACTTAACGGCGGAAATCGCGACAAAGCAACGGTTAACACTTTACTTCAAGATGGAAAAGATTGCCGGCCGGAACCTTGTCGCTATCTACAACTTGGCGAACGGCATTCTGTTTTGTTTTCTCGCTGGTTCGATGATCACCGTGTCCGCAACGGCGGTTGGGCCTTTCTTTCCATCGATGAAAATGCCAACGTTTGATTCCACGATGCCAACGGGACCAGGTTGGATCGCAGCGTGTGTGATAATCGGCCTTGCGATGACCTTAGTTGCCATGAAAGGTTATGGATTTGTCGCCAAGATGGGGCACTATTTTGCTCCTTGGATGTTACTCGTGTTTCTTGCCTGCGCCATGGTGACGCTTGGCAAGCTCGACAATTACAACGTTTGGGAACTACTGACACCGCCCGCGGGAACACCAGAAAACATCAGTTTTTTAGGGGTGGTTTGCTTTTCTTGGTTCTGCAATGCGGCGATGCACTTAGGCATGGCGGACCTGTCCGTTTTGCGCTTTGCAAAGTCCCCCAATGCTGGGTTTGCTTCTGCGGCCGGTATGTTTCTTGGCCACTATATCGCTTGGATTTGTGCTGCGTTACTATTGGTGTATTGGGTTCGCATACACGGAGTCGATCCAAAAATAGGCAAAGATCCAGGCACTATGGTCAATGATGCAGTTGGGTGGGTTGGCCTGATCTGCGTGATCGTTGCCGGTTGGACGACGGCCAATCCGACCATTTATCGCGCTGGCCTTGCGTTTCAAGGGATCGTTCCGAGCATGAGCCGCAATACAAGTACGCTCATTGCGGGAGCAGTTTGTATTGGTGCAGGGATTTTCCCAGCCTTTGCGATGAATCTGCTTGGATTTGTGGGCATCTATGGCACGATCCTGGCTCCCATTGGAGCGATCATCATAGTTGACCATTTTTTCGCGGACCAAGTTGGTATTGCAACCGATCCCGCGTTGAAATCTGGCTCCTCGTTTAACGTCGCGGTTCTGCTCGCCTGGCTAGTACCGGTTGGGGTCGCTATGTATTCCTATGTCTACCTCAACGTTTTCGCATCCTATTTGCCATTACCAACGGCGATCGCATGCGGAGTCTTATACACGGTCCTTTCCAAGACCATCGGCGGGAAAGCGAACAGAGCATGATCCTTTAGTGTAGAACAGGACTCCGTGCTGTTTTGTGGTGTAACGGCTCGGATAGGCTGTGAGTTTATTCGCAAGGTGCATAAGTTTGTCGCCTTTTGCTCCGCAAAAGAGTGTTAACACAGCGAACTTTCGCGGAGCGAAAGGCGACAATAATAAAATCACAACTTAGGAATGCCGTTCTACACTTTTCAAATCCAACGTCGAGAAAGCGAATCCTTGCATGAATCCCACAGCTACCCCCATGAGCAAATTTGCCAAGCCTATCGGTTGGCTTGCGCTTGTCGGCACCATTATTCCTCCATTGCTATTCATGTTTCACAAGCTCGAATCTGGTCCAATGCAGGCCATCATGCTGATTTCCTGCTTTCTTTGGTTTGCTTCAGCTCCGTTTTGGATGATGGCAGAATAGACGTTGCAACGTTTCTTGGCCTTGCGTTTTGACCTGACTCGTAGAATGATAGAAGGGAGGAAGTATTCTTCCCACTGTTGCCAAAAGGGAAATCAAAGATGCCAATCTACGTGTACGAGATTATTCAATCAGGGGGAGAGGACGGCGAAACGTTCGAAGTGCTGCAAGGAATGAACGATTCCCCATTAACACTGCATCCAGAAACAGGACAACCTGTCCGACGGTGCATTTCGTTGCCATCGATTGCGGGCACATGGTCGGACATGAAGGCCAACGCCAGTCTTAGCGACAAAAATTTAGACGCCAAAGGCTTCACTAAATACGTGAAAATGGGGGATGGCATGTACGAAAAGCGAGCCGGAAAAGGTCCCGACGTAATCTCAGCTCGGGATTAGAGATGCATGCCAACGAAACCACCTTTGTCTTCAACAGCCCGTTCCATCTGTTGCAAGCGTCTTTTGGTTTGCTCTGGATCACCCACGCCAATGTAGCGATTGAATTCGACGATGACCGCCTGACTAACGGTCTCTTCGAACCATTTCACCACGTGTTGTTCTAGCCATGGGCAAGTTTCTTTGTCCAACGTCACATTCAACGAAGCATGCCGGGCATGCGTATCGGAATCGTCGGTAAAGACAACACCTTCGAATTTGAATGCAATCATGCCGTTTCCAGGGTCATTGGTTACAAAGAAACGGCATGAAGCATTGTGTAAATAATAGGAGTTAACCGTCCCGTGTTCCGCGATGGCCGCTTTGATTCGCAGGTACTTTGCCGTCAGGCCTGGGGAGGCATCCAAAGGGGGATCAAGTCTCGCCATGCTTCTCAGCGGCGTGCAATCGAATGTGATGTCGACTGGACGCGAATTCGAGCTCGTGGGCTCAAAGGAGTTGTCATTCATTGTTTTATCAACTTAATTCGCGAAAGCAGCGTTTAACAGTTCTCTCTCTTCCAACTGGTGGGCTCGGAGCGAACCGGTTGAAGGGCTGGCGGACTCGACTCGCGAAATCCGTTCCAATTTGTGCCTCGAAGTAATCTCGTCACCCCAGCGCATTTTGACGTGTGTCCAAGCCCCCATGTTGGTTGGCTCGTCTTGGTACCAAAAAACAGGCGTTCCAGCCGGATAGACGCTTAAGGCCTCGACTACTTTTGCGGCTTCGAGCGGATAAAATTGTTCGATGCGGACCAATGCGACGTCATTACGATTTAGTTTTGTACGCTCAGAGAGCAAATCATAATAGGCTTTGCCAGTGCTCATAATTACTCGAGATGTTGGCGAGCCTGCCGGTCTATTGTCAGCGATGATTTTTTGGAAATGTCCGTGTTCGATATCGTCCAAAGTCGAAACACATGCCTTGTTTCTAAGCAAGCTTTTGGGGGTCAAAACAATCAGAGGCTTGCTCCATTTCGACTTGGCCTGGCGACGCAACAAATGAAAGTACTGAGCCGGAGTCGAAGGCTGAGTGACCTGGACATTGTGTTCTGCGGTCAGCAAAAGGAATCGTTCGAGCCTTGCACTGCAGTGCTCGGGCCCTTGGCCTTCGAAACCGTGTGGCAAAAGCATGACCAAACGGCTCAGTCGCCGCCATTTGTCTTCAGCGCTGGTGATGAACTGATCGACAACACATTGGGCCACATTCCAAAAGTCGCCAAATTGAGCTTCCCATGCGACGAGTCCTTCGGGGCAATCAAGACTATAACCGTATTCAAATCCGAGGACAGCTGCTTCGGATAGTGGGCTATTGATGATCTCGATTCGAGCTTGATTGGGTGCTAAATGGCCCAAGGGCATATATTTGCGACCGTCTTCCACATCGCGAACTACGGCATGCCGTTGCGAGAAAGTGCCTCTCTCGCAATCCTGGCCCGACAATCGGACAGGCTGCCCCTCTGCTAACAAGGATGCAAACGCTAATGATTCAGCCGTAGCCCAATCCAATGGCAAGTTGCCGTTTCCCATTTCGCGACGATCCTCAAATTGGCGAACGAGTTTCTTGTGCAGATTGAATCCCTGAGGCACTGTGCATGCAGCCCGAATCAGTTCGCTTGCAATTTGCTTTGGAATTGCCGTCGTAACTTGTGGATCGTTCGGTTCAGCCCCACCAAAGTAACCAGACCAATAACCGGTTAAGCTTTGAAGATCGTGGACGAAAGGTTCCGTCTTGGCAAGTTCGAACTCGCGAGAGAGTCGGCTGTGGCGTACTTCAGCGATTGCGTCGGCTTCCAAGCGAGAAAGCTCATTCATTTCAAGCAGATGCTCGAGGTAACTTTCTCGAACATTCTTGCGTTTGTCGATGGCCGCGTACATTTGTGGTTGGGTGAAGCGTGGCTCGTCCCCCTCATTGTGCCCAAGCCGTCGATATGCATACATGTCGATGACAACATCTTTTTCGAATTCCTTTCGGAAATCCATGGCCAGGTTGACAACTTGAGCAACCGCTTCGGGATCTTCGCCATTTACGTGAAAGATCGGTATTTGAAGCATTTTCGCGATGTCGGTTGCGTAGGTACAACTTCTGGCTTCATCGGGCTCGGTCGTGAAACCGATCTGGTTGTTGAGGACAATATGAAGCGTACCGCCGGTCCGATAGCCGGGCAGTTCGCTCAGGTTTAGCGTCTCTTGAACGACCCCTTCACCGATGAAAGCCGCGTCACCGTGAATCAGGATAGTCATGCTTTCCGTACGATGGGTGTCTCCATCGCGATCTTGTTTTGCACGGCAGCGTCCTAGAGCGACAGGATTCACAAATTCGAGATGACTTGGATTGAAGCAGAGGGAAATATGGACCTTTTGGCCAGTGCTGGTGGTCCAGTCGCTGCTGTAACCCATATGATACTTGACGTCTCCTCCACCGCGAAATAGCTCAGGTTTTGGATCGTCAAACGACCAGAAAATACTCTGTGCCCGCTTACCCATAATGTTGGCAAGCACATTGAGTCGACCTCGGTGGGCCATCGCCAAAAGCACCCCATGGATACCATGTTGACCGGCTTTTTCCAGAGTCCGATCCAAAAGCGGGATCAAACTTTCTGCACCTTCAAGCGAGAAAGTCTTTGCGGTTGCGTATTTCTTGCGAACAAATTCTTCGAAAATGGTGGCATCGGCCAGTTTCGTATAGATTCGCGTCTGCACTTCATGGGACAAGGTCAGCCTGTTTTGCGTTGTCTCCATGCGTCGTTGAAGCCAATCGCGAATGTTGCGATTGTCGATATGCATGAATTGCGCACCAATGCTTCGGCAGTAAGTGTTCCGAAGTTTTTCGATGATGTCGGCAAGGGTGCGACCACTTGAGTATTCTAACGTTGGCGATGTGAAAGGACGTTTGAGGTCCTCTTCGGTTAACCCATGCGACTGCGGATCCAACTCGGGTGGACCCTTGCGGGTCAGGCCCAGCGGATCTATCCGAGCCATGAGGTGGCCACGCACTCGGTACTCGCGAACCAACTGGTCGACGCGCTCCTGCATCCGTGCAAGCCACAGGACATCAGGAGCCGGATCGGAAGAATTGCTTTCGCTCTTGGAGCTAACGTCGGGCTGTTCGGCAAACAACGCTTCAGACTGGGCGGCGAGTGAGAATTCCTCGAAGTAACGCTTCCAGACGTCCGATACGCTGTTGGGGTCTTGGATGTAACGTACATATAAGTCGTCGATGTAATCGAGACTGTAAGTGTTCATTTCGTTTCGCTTGCTCAAAGGT
>JANMHA010000433.1:0-2296 GCA_031374925.1 Pirellula sp.
TACATCGGGAAGCTCGTCTACGTGGTGTTCTACTATCAGCTCATCTCGTTCAACTTCGAAAATCCACAGCCGTTCGATGGATGGATCATCGACGATGTCAGCGTGACGATGAACACCCAGGTGCTCGGCGGATTGCGTGTCTCGAACAATCTCGCGCAGGCTTCGTTCACGATCGCCGGCCCCGTCTCGGGCAACCACTCGGGCAAACTCGTGACCGTGACGAACCTCCCGACCGGCACCTACTCGGTGACCTGGAATCCCGTGACGGACTACAGCACGCCGTCGCCCGTCACCAACTTGCTGGGCACGTCATCCATCATCGATGTCAGCGGGAACTACACCTTCACGGACGCGAACAACAACGGAATCTCGGACGCTTGGGAGCAGCGCATCTTCGGACAGGTCTCCCAGTCGCGGACAAGATTCACCGACACGGACGGCGACGGGATGAGCGACTACTTCGAGTTCCTCGCCGGCACGAGCCCGACGAACGCCGCGTCGGTGATGAGCGTTTCAGCACGGCCCCTGTTGAGCGGAACGATCCGCGTCGACTGGCCGCAGGTGAACGGGCGCCGCTATCAACTTCAGTCGAGCACCAACCTCGTCGCATGGCGCGAAGTCGTTCCGTGGTTTACCGCGACATCGCAAAACGGCGGCGTGACGCTTCCGAAATCATCCACAAACGGTCCGACATTTTTCCGGCTCAACACCGAGCCGTGAACAACGTGTCAAAGATTTCTTCTCGTTTCCTGCGAAACAGGTTGAAAACACGCCACATCTTTGTCACGTAGTCGTCGTCAACGCCCAGATTTTCAAACCACAAAACCCGGAAGGGGGTGACTCCTCGATGCCAGCAAAGAAGAAAGCAGCGAAGAAGGCCGTTAAGAAGGCCGCTTCCAAGAAGAAGTAGTTCCAGTCCCGCCTACGTAGGATGAACTCCCGCGCCACAAGGTCCGTCGGGAGTTCATCCTTCAGGCCCCTCAAATTTTTCGTTCCCTCCCCATGGCCACTCTCGTGTTCGACATAGAAACGGCCGGCCTTCCCCCAGAAGTTTTCGACGACGTCCAACAGGAATACCTGTTTCGCGAAGCCGGAAAGATTTCAGACGAGGTCGAACGCCAGCAGAAGCGCGAGGAGATCGCACGGCTCTTCAGTCTCTGGCCCCTCACCGCGCAGGTCGTCTGCATCGGGATGCTCAACACCGACTCAGGCAAAGGCCAGGTCCTGTATCTCGCCGAGGACTACGAGGAAGGCGAAGAGGCGCCGGGCGCGGTCGAGTTCGTTCCGTGCATGGACGAATCGGAGATGCTCACCGCGTTCTGGGATGTCGCGAAACACTATGACGGCATTGTGACGTTCAACGGTCGCGGCTTCGATGTTCCGTTCCTCTACCTTCGCTCCGCCGTGCTGAATGTCCCCATCAGCCGCAAGGACTGGCTCGGATACCGCTACACGACCGAGCCCCACTGCGACCTCGCGGAACAGCTCACGTTCTACAACGTCAGCGGACGCGACGGCGCCGCGCGGAAGTTCAACCTCGATTTCTACTGCAAGGCCTTCGGCATCGATTCCCCCAAGGCCCATGGCGTGAGCGGATACCAGGTTCCCGAGATGCTCGCGCAGGGTCGCCAACGTGAGATCGCCGAGTATTGCCTCCGCGACGTTCGCGCCACGGTGGAGCTCCACCGCGTCTGGCGTGAACGGCTCGCCGGGATCAAATGAAGCGTGTCCTTGTCTGCTTCGCCGTCTCCCGGGAAGCAGCGCCGTTCAACCCGCTCCCTGGCGTGACCGTGCTCGTGACCGGGATGGGCGCGGCCAACGTCCTTCGTTTGCTTCCGCCCATGCTCGACCGCGAGAGGCCCGATGCCGTGTTCACGTGCGGTTTTGCCGGAGCCTTGGATCCCGCGCTCCCAATCGGATCGGTCCTCGGCGAGACGCACGACGCGCAGCTCACCCAACTGCTTGAAGAGTCCGACGTGCCGCTACGCCGCTTCCATTGCGCGGACCATGTCGCCGTGACCGCCCACGAAAAGAAGAAGCTCCAGGTGGACACCGGATGCGACGCCGTGGAGATGGAATCAGGAATCATCCACGACCTCTGCCGCCAGCGTGCACTGCCGTGCGCCACGGTCCGCGCCATCTCGGACACGGCCCACGACGATCTGCCCCTCGACTTCAACCAACTGATCGATGATCGGCAGCGCCTGAACGCTCTCCGCCTTGCTGGAGCGATCCTGCGCCGGCCGTGGGCGATTCCAGAGTTGATGCGGCTCGGTCGCCACAGCGGCCTTGCCGC
>JANMHA010000436.1:0-7847 GCA_031374925.1 Pirellula sp.
AAGCAACAAATAGAAGCAACGGATACTCCGCAAAAAATGCTTGCGAAGAGCTGGGGGATAGCCTGCGCTGAGCAAATAGAAAACCAGAAATGGCTCAATCCAAACTGTTGATTCTGGCTCAATTCAATCCGTCGGTTACAATCTTCATGATTGCCTCCTTGCTTCTCGCTTTTTTCGGTTTTGCTCAAAGTAAATTCGGGCAATGCCGACTTCTTCAGGATCGAACAATTTGTGCGAACCGATCTTGGTTTTCGGTTCTGGAATTTTTCCGTGGAAGACCGCCGATTGAAGTGCGCTGTACGTCACGCCAATCAATTCGGCAGTCTGTTTCATGTTTGTTAGCTGCATTTTTGTTTACCTCCACCGTATGTAGTTGGTGAGCCTTATGAATTGTAAGAGTGAGCCAGAAACAAAATGGGAAAAAATCTTTTTGGATTTTCTGCGATTGTCTGCCCTTGTGTTTGTTGGGTGTAGAGCCGACAAAATGGTGCATGAGGGAGCATGTACTTGTGGCGGGTGTGATGGGTGTGACGAGTCGCAAATGACCTTTCGAATCCATCAATCGGTCAAGTCTCGCCTGGGGAAGTTACCCAACAGACCTTTGTTTATAAGTAGACAAGGGTTGGCGACCGAAGGACCGACTTTTGACGTTACGGCCATAACCAATGCTGTCCATTGAACTACAAGACGGTGGCATTTTGATTTACGATGATGCCCCTGGTGCTTTTACCACTTCGTTCATTCAGTCCATTCGCTCAACATAGAACGGATCAGGTTTATCTCTACGGCTCGTGTAAGTGCTGGACTATTGATGTACCGCATTCAGGATGGCAAGTTTCAGGTTCTTCTTGCCCATCCCGGTGGTCCATTGTTTAAGAAGAAGGATGAAGATACGTGGACGATTCCCAAGGGTGAACTTGATCCCGGTGAAGATATGCTTGAAGCAGCAAAAAGAGAATTTGAGGAAGAAACCGGCATCAAGCCAGTTGGCCCATTCGTCAAATTGACACCAATCAAACAAAAGGGTGGGAAGATCGTTCACGCTTGGGCGTTCCAAGGCGACTGCGATCCCGCCAAAATCGTCAGCAATACCTTTACGATGGAATGGCCCCCAAAGTCAGGACAGCAGATGGAATTTCCTGAGATCGACCGAGCAGATTTCTTTGACGTGCCCACCGCTAGTCTGAAAATAAAGGCTGCACAAATGCCGTTGGTTGAGGAATGCCAAAAGATCGTAATCGGAAAAGAGTCGTAACCATGAGAGCCAATTCCGTCGCAGCATCGCTTATTGCTTTATTGGCGACTTTGGCCTACATCGCCGACGAGCCGTTCAAGATCACCACAAAGCGGTCTGATGATCGTATTGAAGTAAAGTCCGGGGATGACAAAGCGATGTTCATCCTTTGCAGTCCATTTGGAATCAGCAATGCGACTATCGAACGAACCAATGAACAGTGGCCGAATAAGGTTGCAATCCAATTGCGATTGAAGGGGCTAGAGAACTTCAAGCTATCAACCGACAAACTAAAGCTAGAAGCGTCGGTATCGAGTCAAAATGGCGATGTACGGCTTTGGAAGGACGGCAAAGAAGACTCACCGCTGGACTCAAAGAGTCCTTACTGGATGGAGATTAAAGTTCTGAACAGCGATGGCGAAGCAACCAAAGCCATTCCGCTCAAAGACGGCTACTTCGATATGGTGTTACCCAAAAAGTTTTTCGAGGCCAATCCAAGGTCGTTCAAGGTAGAGTGGATCGACTTCTATCGGAATTGATAGAAGGATGATTACCCCTCCAAAATCCGCTTCTCAGCGATCTTGATGTACTTCTTTTGTTGTTCTATTCCGATGACTTTGGACGCACCAAAATCCAAGCCAGCGGTAAGCATAGTTCCCGATCCAGCGAAGCAATCCAGTAAAACGCCATCTTGCGGCAGCAGATATTTCACCCACCACGCCGCAACATCGTAAGGGGTCGTGGCGGGATGATCGATGTCTTGTGCCGTTGATCCTCCAGCGGCCACTGGTAACAGATTGAACGGCGTTGAGCCGCCCCGTTCACTCACAGTGTCCGCAATTCTTGAACCTCGATAATGCTGACCTGAAGGCATGATACGGAGAGCCGAATCCGATTTTGATTGAGCGAAGTTGTCATCTGAAGGAAGCCATAGAATGTTCTCCTGATTTCTATAGCAGTTTGGCTCACCCAGCCAAACGCACATTTTTACTGAATGTCGCATCAGTCCATTCTTGCGGTTTGCAAGCGCCGAAGGCAGTGCGGTGAAGGACCACCAATAAACGTCTTGTACAAGATTCCAATGCCGACCTGCCCACACAAGAAACTCCCAAAGCCACAACCGCATCTGGCCGACCTTCTCGAAGTTCGGCTGCATGATGATGACCATCGAACCCTTGGGCTTCAACACTCGCCGACCTTCATTCACGACGGTCTTCATCAACTCATGCCATTCTTCTTCCGTGAGGCGACCATATTCTCGGTTGATCTCTGGGTACGGTGGATCGGTTAGGATTAGGTCAACGCTTTGGTCTGTGAGCTTTTTCAACTCCTTTTGACAATCACCTTGGATCAAACGAGTCGCTTTCAGTCGTTCCGTCTTGGGGCGCATCACTGGCTTGACCGTCTTTGAATCTTGATGCTCGGCACGTTTCTCTGCTTGTCTTGCCCTGATCTCCTTGGCGGCTTGCAAGATCGCCTTCTCATCGAGTTCTAGGACGGCTTCTTGCTCATCTGCATCAGCATCCACCAAAATCGACGCCGCCGAGATACTGACCTTGCCTTCATCCATCGCTTGAATCAGCTTGGGAGTGCCGTTCTGGACGACCTTGGCGGCTTGCCGGTACGTCTTGTCATTGCCGAATCCGGCTTTTTCGGCGGCGACTTCACGGGTTTTTTGGCCGGGCGTAACTTGTGGGATTTTTCCCACAAGTTGTTTGTCAGTTCTTTGCCCACGGCGGTTGCCGACTTGTTTCTCTATGGTCTTGGCAATGGCGACCCTTTCTGATGGTGTGAAATCCTTGCGGACTTCGTTCTCAGCGTATTCGCCTCGAAGGATGCTCGTAACGTCCACGATACGAGCTAGGATCGTTCTTGTCTTGAGAATATCCTTGTGTGCTTTCAGCCTCCTTTCTCCGAAAACTAGCTCCATCTTCTCAGTCACGCCGATTGGTTGGAGCAATCCTTCGTCAAGAATGCTCTTTGCCAAAAACTTCAAATCACCCATATCCTTACGATGGCGGTTGCCAACCGTAATGTCGGTGATCTTGATATCTTTGAGCATAGGTGGCTTCTCTAGTTTTAACTTTGTGGAATGAGATTATCGACTTCATCCGAGAACGATTCAAATTGTGCATACTCCACCAAAGGATCATCTGGAGTAGCAGTCACTTCAAGAAATCACGGACTCGCTTTTGAACCAAAAGTCGGATGCCGCAATCAACAATACTATTGATTCGCCATTCGATACTCGTTACTCAAATCAATCCCAACGTCGGTGTCAGGTGCAAACTGCTGGAAGGCTGCATACATGATGGAGATTAAATGCAGTCCACTAAACTCTCCAGGCCATGCTTGGATTGGATACTTCTTGGCTGGGTCGTTGATGTCAAGGCCCTTGTTGCCCAACATCGCAAGTTCCAGTGCAAGGCCCTGGATTTGGGTTACTTCCATCGACTTGAAACGTTTAAGAGCATCCTTCATGTACTCCACTACGTCGGGTCGCACGTTGCCGGATGATCGAAGAATTTTCTCAGACTTTTCGGTCAACTTTGCTTTTGCTAGGTCAACCAGATGCTCAGGACCACCAGTTTTGACTGCCATTCGATAATGAAATTCGGACTCATCACTGCGTCCAAGTTCGATAAGGCAATCGCCATAAGCAATCATCATTGCGATATCATCGGGGGCGACAGCAAGGCATGTCTTGATCGTGGGCAACGATTCCTCGTATCGCTGCTGCTTCATCAATGTCCCAGCAAGATTTCTTAAAGCCCATCGATTCTTCGGTTCAAGCTGGAGCGCTTTCCGAAGCCATTCCTCGCCAATAAGTAAGTTACCGACTGCAACTTCCGCAACACCGAGTCCAACCAGAGCATGGATGTGATCGGGAGCAACCTCCACTACTTTTTCCAGAAGGTCCGCTGCCTGCCGATATTGTTTCAACTCGCTATAGGCAAGTCCAAGACGATATAGCGTATCGACATCACTTGGGTCTTTGTGGTACAGCGTTGTCAGTATCGGAAGCGCCTGCTTAATTTGCCCCGCATTAAGAAGATCGAGAGCCTTTTGCTTTGGGTCTTTCCAATTCGAGTCCTTAGTCCACAGGACTTCGACAACATGGCTGGCATCATCGATGATAACTCTGGCTTTGCCACCGAATCCGACAAACTGCTTTGCAAAGAAATCGGCAATCTTCGACTTGAATTCATCCGAGCCTACTGATGGGGGCGGATTACCCAACAGTGAACGATCAAAGTCATCAAACTCTAGTTTGAAAGAGAACTCTTGCGACATTAGCGACTTTCCGTTTCAAACCAGCGATCAAGACCTGTGTATTTGGCCCAGGCATCAACGAGTTCACGATCATGATCTGACCCAGCGGGAATCTGCTCATGGAACGCAAGTAGCGCATTGGCTGCATCGCCATAACCAGCAGCAACGTAAGGAGCAAATACCATAGGTGCATTCCACAGGCCCGCAAAGAACTGTGCGAACGCTGCATTCATCGACGCATTTGGTCTAATGATCTCGTCTGGTGAAAGCAATTTCGCTCGTGGACTTAGTGCGCCCATGTTCTCTTGTAGCTGGCGGTCAACGCTCTCGTGCTGTAATTCCGACAGTTCAGGATGAGAATCGTGAATTACTTTGTCGATTCGCATTGTGACTGGCATGGATCGCAATTGTAGTCCAAGACCGTTTCCAAATTGCTTGGCCAGTTGCGGGATAACATGGCTGGGGATGTTGTCTTTACCTTTGTGATGTTTCTCCATCAAAGCAAGGACATCTGAGAGCATATTTGGTTTGGAAGCAAGATTGAACTGAGTGGATGGATCAGATTGCAGCATTCGGAGCGCAAACTCGCACTCGTAGGCAACCAAATACGGCAACACTTCCTTTTGCTCTGGCTTGTAAAGTAGCACATGGGCAGGTTGGTCCTTGGTTGCGATTTTGATGGTCGCATGTCCAGCAAACTTGGGATCGCTTTGCAGGATCACAGGCTTGCCGCTAGCGGCCTCCACACGCTCGATGTATTGTTTCTGAAGTTGCAGCAAATCCAAGGAAAAAGCTCCAAACCGGCTAATCGTGGTCAAAGGAGCATTTTATCGGGCGGGACGGCAAACCGATAGCCAGAGTTGATGGCAGGCGTTGGCCGCTATTAGCCAAATATGCAGTGCGAACCGTTTTTAGGGCTTGCCGTCCCAGGCCCGCTAAATTGCGCCAGGATCGATTTCTACCGGAACTGAGCAACAACCGGGTTATGGTCGCTGAGTCGATCCCAATCATCGCCAGATAGCACGACGCAGGACTCAAGCCGATCCTGCCACGACTTCGGAACAAACAATCCATCGCAGTGATATGGAATGGTGCGATCCCTGGTCCATCGAAGCGTTTGCGGTAAAGGCTTATTTGGATCGATTCGCTCTGTTCCAGACGGACTCGAATCGAGAGCCGTTACGAAGTTCGTCATTTCTGTTGATCTCGTAAGTTCCGATAGTTCATTTCGTTATTTCGCATCTCGGTAATTTCTTCTTGAGATCACCAACTCCAATATCCGTCACCTGTTCGCAATGACTAAGGTAAAGGCGGTTCAGGTGAGTCAATCCCCTCAAGTGAGCCAAACCAGCGTCCGTAATTTTTTTGCATTCAGAAAGGTCGAGATGTTGCAAACGTGCCAGTTCTTTCAGTTGAGCAAGACCAGCATCAGTCACCTGATTGCACTTCGTAAGGTTAAGATGTGCCAGACCAGTTAGTTCTCTAAGATGAGCCAACCCGGCGTCTGTCACATTCGCACAATACCCAAGGTCAAGATATTGTAAGCCGGTCAGTGCCTTCAGGTGGGCCAATCCGGCGTCCGTTAATTGGTTGCGCCCCCAAAGGTCCACTGTTGTACACAACTTCAATTTGAGATATCGCAGGCCGGTCATTCCCTTGAGGTGTACCAAGCCAGCGTCCGTAACCTGCTTGCATCCGCAAAGGTCGAGATGTTGTAGGCTTGTGATGTCCTTAAGATGTGCCAAACCGGCGTCCGACACCTCTTCGCAATCCCCAAGGTTAAGGTATTGAAGGCTTATCATGTCCTTTAGTTGCGCCAACCCAACGTCCGTCAGCCGTTCGCATCGTTTAACGTCAAGACGTTTGAGTCCCGTCAGTCCCTTAAGATAAACCAAACCAGCGTCCGTGATATTTTCACAGTCTCTAAGGACCAGATGTTGTAATCCGGTCAGCCCCTTGAGGTGTGCGAGGCCAGCATCCGTTACTTCCTGGCATCCCCAAAGGACAAGATGTCGCAAACTACTCAGCCCCTTGAGATGCGTTAATCCGGCGTCTGTCACTTTTGCACACGAAGTAAGATCGAGGTGTTGTAAACCACTCAACCCCTTGAGATGGGCCAGCCCAGAGTCGGTTACTTCATTGCATCCCCAAAGGTTGAGATGTTGCAAACCGGTCAGGGCTTCCAGGTTGGACAGCCCAGCGTCGGTAACTGTTTCGCAAAGCCCAATGTCGAGGTATTGCAGGCTGGTCATGTCCTTTAGTTGCGACAACCCAGCGTCCGTTAACCCTTTGCATCCGTACAAGTCGAGATGTTTCAGATTAGGCAATTCTTTGAGATGGCCCAAACCTGCGTCGGTAACTGTTTCGCAAAACGCAATGTCGAGGTATTGCAGGCCCGTTAGTCCCTTCAAGTGGGACAAGCCCGCATCGGTTATTTTGCATTTCCACAGGTCGAGATGTTTCAAACCAGCCAGTTCCTTAAGATGAGCCAATCCGGCGTCCGTCACTTTGTTGCATCCCCAAAGATCAAGATGCGCCAGACCAGTCAGTTCCCTAAGATGAGCCAACCCGTCGTCTGTCATATTCGCACAATACCCAAGGTCAAGATGTTGTAAGCCGGTCAGTGCCTTCAGGTGGGCCAATCCGGCGTCCGTGATGTTTCCGCATACTCTAAGTCCGAGGTGTTGCAACGCCGTGAGTCCCTTGAGGTGTGCCAACCCGGCGTCGATCACCTGCGTACCTCCTCCAAGGTCGAGGTGTCGCAGTCCAGTTAGCCCCTTCAGATGGGACAAACCGATATCCGTCACTCGCCCTCTATAGTAGAGGTATTGCTGGAAGGGCATTCCCTTGAGGTAAGCTAATTCGGCGTCCATCACCAGCCGCCTAAGGCCCAAGTGTTGTAGGGCGATAAGTTCCTTGAGGTGTGCCAAACCAACGTCAGTAACTTGTTTGCATCCCCAAAGATCGAGATATTGAAGGTTAGTCAGTGCTTTCAAGTGGACCAAACAAGCGTCCGTCAGTTTTTCACACTCTCGAAGATCGAGCCAGTTCAGGCCAGTGAGTCCTTTCAGATGGGACAGCCCAGCGTCCGTCAACTCTTTGCATCCATAAAGGTCGAGCCGTTGTAGACCGATCATCCCATTAAGACCAGCCAGTCCCGCCAAGTGGTTATCGTTCGCTTTGACATCTACTTGTAGTCGATAGGCTTCGCCCGACTTTAACGAAACCTTAGCGGGTGTCTTGGAAACCATTGCCCATGTCGCTGCCAGATCACTGGACGAACGAGAGTGCCATTCGCCGGGAACAGTCACTTCGACCTGGGTTTCAAGTTCTTGGTCCA
>JANMHA010000438.1:0-16209 GCA_031374925.1 Pirellula sp.
GAATGTAATCGGCATAGGTGCCGGATTTCGCTAGCCCCTGCCACAACACCTGGCTAGCCTGTGGGGCCGCATTTGGTTCATCTCTTGGTGTCAAACTTGGCTCAAGGACGTAACAAATTTTGGTGAGATCGCCTGCCCCCAGCTCGCTCCGGTTTGACACGCCGGAGCGCGGAGAATTGATCTACTCCATGCGTCCCATTAGCCGCCCCGAGTATCGTTTTTAAGTCGAAAGCGCTCCCTGCGGTGATCCGAAAGAAGACAATTCACATAATCCACATCTGGGATCTCGTTCAAGTGATGAAAATCTTTGCTTCAATCGGTTGGAAGAAAGACCCACAACGCTGGGCGACCGCAATTGCAATGCACGGCGCGACCGAGAAGGCCAATTCCTGCAACACTCAGGTAAATGGAAGTACGAGCTGCATCCCAGAAGCCGACGACATGATGCGATCGTGGTCCCTCAAGGCGGTTTTCGACGCTGGGGACCGGATGAAAAATCGTCTCAACCAACGACGGACGCATGGGCTCGCCATCTTGCAATCGATCGAGTCGCTCTGTGTTGGCCCGCATCAATAGCGCGGTGTATCCCTCCGAATGCACCCGCTCGTCGATTTCAATCACCCCACGCCGACTAAGCGTTGGCAACACGAGAAGTCCCAGGAATGACCAAAGGCTAAACCAGAGACTAAACTGAATCGTTCCCCAGGCTGTGCCAAGATCCGTCGAACCGACGAGTAAAGCAGCGACCAAAAGTCCAACCGCAGTAAACAGCAATGCGACCGCTCGCCCTCGCCACCAACTACCTGTCTTTATCGCGAAAGTTCGTCGATTTGCGGCAAGTTCGTACCCTTCGGGTCCCAGTACGTCTCGCCATCTCGTCGGAAGCAATTGGAATCGCGGTCGAAGCACTCCCACAATACCTCCCGTAAAACCTTCATCAGAACTTTCCACATGGATGACGTCGATGTGCTCATCGTGCGAAGTCTTTGCCGCTGAATCGCGAACGAGTGCCATGTGCGACATCATGGATGCAATGCGAACCCGGAGTTGAAGCAACAAGAAACTAATCGCCAAGCCTGCAATCACTGTCCCTGCAACGCCTCCGTATTTTCCGGCGATCATGATGAGAATGGCGGACATCAGTAAAAGAAAACCATGAACTACAACGCCTCGAAACAGACTTCTCAGAAACGTTCCAAGGTTCGGGTGAATTCGACCGAATCGCTTTGGTAACCAGTAACCTCCCAGAAAATCAAAGGGTAGCTGGATCAACATGTAGATGATGGCGAACAGGAATAGGCTGGTGACCTGTGATCCAAAGCTCGTTTCGGTCGCAGGCTGGAGTCCGGACGGAATCCCCCAAGTCAACGCCAACGTCGCAAGTGTCACCATCGTGCCAACGGCGGAGATACCTAACCAAAGTCTTGCACGTCCGTAGCCTGGAATTGCTATTTTGTCTTGGGTTGGAACCGACGCTAAGTGAGCCTTTTTTAATTGTGTGTTTTCTGCCGTCTTGCGTATCCCTTTTAACATCCCGCCAAAGACGATGTTATGAAGCGGCACAACAGCGTACCAGTAGAGGATTCCGATCAAACCTCTGGGCCGATACCGAGCCGTCATCGTCAACTTGGTTTGATTACTATTGCCCTCCGAATCGAGATCAAAGTTCAGCATTGCCACGCCCGGGAGCTTCATCTCTGCAAGTAACGACAGCGATCGATTGCGATCGATACCGACGACACGCCAAAAGTCGAGTGCTTCGCCAAACTCCACTCGCTCGCTGTGACGTCGTCCTCGGCGCAAGCCGGGTCCGCCGACCAGCGTGTCCATCCAGCCCCGAATGCGCCAAAGAATATCGCCCGCATACCAACCATTGCCGCCGCCAATACGACACACGGCCGCGAAAACGGACGCGGAATCCGCGTTAATCATCACTGAGCGTTGGTCTGTAAAAACCTTTCCGCCTGCCCAATGCGGATCGCCGGGGATCGGCCCCGCGACGGACCAACGCGTTTCGACTTCGTTCGATTCGACCTTCTGTAGCGCACGCTTGATCGCTTCTCGAACTCCCAGCGGTTCATGAGGCATTAGACGTTGGGTTTTGTCGTCGGTCACGACCACGCGATTGCGAAGCCCTTCGGCCAGCGGTCTTGCGATCTTATACGAAACCGGCGTGACGAGACTGATCCAAAGCGAACTAAGCCTTGGCGTAAGAATCGGAACTGGCACAATCAATCGCCTCGGAATGTGCAGTTCCTCCGCCATGATCCGCATAAGCTCACGATACGGTAAGATGTCGGGCCCACCGATTTCCAGCGTTTGCCCGGTGGTCTCGGGGACTTCCAGGCAGCGGACAAGCCAATGCAAGACGTCGATGATTGCCACGGGCTGCGATTCCGTCGTTACCCAAGACGGAGTGACCATCACTGGCAGTCGTTCAACGAGGTAACGTAGGATTTCGAAAGACGCCGAACCCGATCCGATAATCATCGCCGCGCGAAATGTCGTGACTGGGACACCCGTCGATTCCAACATATCTTCGACTTCGCGGCGCGAACGAAGGTGGCGACTGAGGCCATCGCCAAGTTCCCCCAATCCGCCAAGGTAAATGATCCGTTGGACGCCAGCGTTCGCGGCTGCCTTGGCAAAATTCGACGCGAGCTGCAGGTCTCGTTCGGCGTATTTTCCACCTGATGCTTCCATCGAATGAACCAGGAAATAGGCGACTGAACACCCTTGCAACTGTTCCACGAGTTGATCAACGTCCGATAGGTCTCCAGTGACGACATCAACCTTGGGATCATCACGCCAAGGTCGTTCTTCGAGTTTACGTGGCTCGCGGGCCAAGCAACGAACCTTGTATCCGCCGCTAAGCAGCAAAGGAACGAGACGGCCACCGACGTAACCCGTGGCTCCTGTGACGAATATGGATTCTTCGCCGAATCTTGAATTGTTCAAAAGAATTCTGCAGGTTAGTTTTTGCGAAAATACATCAACGAATGACAAAGGACTGCTTGAGCAACGAATCTTTGGGTTGAGGCTCCAGACCGCGAGATGACGAATGCTCTAAAGAACCAATATATCAGACGTTTAGCAAAGTTGATGAAGCGCTCGATGAAGACGAAGTATTCAGGATCATCCAGCAAGTTTACCGAGTCGCCACTTGATGAAATCCCCCTACCACGACAGAGTTTCATGAACGATCACGAACTATATATGCAGCGGGCCATCGGACTGTCAGCGAATGTCCCAGATTTTCCTTTTGGGGCTTTGATCGTGGATCGAGGCAGTGGTGAGATTTTGTCGGAGGGCTGGAACAAGTCATCCATCAATCCGACACTTCACGGTGAGGTGGACGCCATCAATCAGTTGGTCCACTCCCATCCCAGAATCGACGGCAAAGATCTCGTGCTTTATACGACTGCCGAACCTTGCCCGATGTGCCAAGGAGCGATCCTTTGGACGGGCATCGAAATGGTCGTCTTTGGCACGTCCATTCGCTCCCTTCAAAGCATGGGATGGCGACAAATAGATATCCTGGCGGAAGAAGTGATTCGTCGCAGCCCGGCCTGGCGTTGTACGATCATAGGAGGCGTGTTGGAGCAAGACTGTGACGCGCTCTTTGCATTGGCGATTTCACGGAGGGATTCTGCGAAATCTGGCGTGGCAATCGGCTAGCGCCCACATCTTTTTGGCTTCCTTCGTACTCGTACTCCTAATCATCACTGTGGGTTTGGATTCGAGTACTGTAGGAGAAGACACTCAACACGCCTAAGCCGTACAGGATTGCGGTGAGTCCGACTAGCAAATCATAGGGTTTTGGAGTCGAAAGCGAAAATCGCAACAGTACCGTCGAAATGACAAAGCCCGCATTGCGAACGACGTAGTCGTATCGCTCGAAAAAAGGAATCGAAACGATCAACAAGAAAATGTCCGTGAAGATCATGAACTCGAAGAACATCGGAAAGAAAAAATAGTCGAGATTCTTTTCGGAATGGCCTGAGCCGATAGTTGGCAAGAACACACCCATAAGCCATTGAACAACATTGTAAGCCGCTAGGGACAGCAGCGTCCCATAGAGTATTAGGGCGACCGACTTCTTGATCGCAACGAATTGGGCCAGATGTGGATGTTCCACAGAATTCTGGACGGTGCGACGTACTCGTCGAAAAATGGCAATCAGTCCGAACATGGCCAATGCCGCAAGCATATCCAGAACCACGATCAACGCTGCATCGGTTTGCTCGAGCCATGTTGCCGGATCTCGGAACTCGCCGATGTCTTTGAACACGCGACGGATCACAATCAAAGAAAGTATCTCATACTGCATGGCGATCGAACTAGTGTGTGATCGGGGCAGCGCAAAAACCAATAGCAAAACTTCGTAGAACAAGATGAAGCTAAACGGAGTGTAGACCGCGTGAAGCAAGTTTCGATCCAGATCAGATAGCACACCCGTTCGAAGACTTGGCACGGCACTCACCAAAGCGATTAGCGCCAGATGAATGAGAAAACCCGAGACAGCCAACCACAGAGTCCATTTTTCGATGCGTCGCTTTTGAGGCTCCGAGCTACAAGCATCATAAAGCATGGCGAGACGACGGAGAATCGGACGGATGAGCGTAGGTTTCATTTCGTTCAATTGCTCCCAACTCGTGATCGCGACATCGGTCGGAAACAAAGTATTGTCCGCATGTGGCAACTGCTGGCGTTGTTTCGGATGTCCTTAGGCGAGCGACAGACTAAAAACTAAGCACATCGGCAGAAATATCCGGATGTTATTTCGTTTAACCGCGTGGGCATCGCCCCGCGTTTTACAGTGCACGCGGCCCGATGGGCACGCGGTTAAACGAAGAAACTTACGCGTAGGTGCTTACCTGCCAAGGTTTCAATGGGAGAGCGAGGCTCCTGCTGAGCTTGGCGTTGGTTCGGCAGGAGCCTCTCCCTCCCGATACAGTTGGTTCGGTAGGAGCCTCTCCCTCCCGATACAGTCAGTTCTACCGCTTGCCATACGGGCCAATTCGGTCGTGGTTAAGGGTTGGGGAACCGCCGCTCGTTGGGTAGGTGGCGAATTGCAAAGTAAATCCCCCTTGACCGCGAAGGATCCTGTTATGTCAGCCTTTCGTGTTGCGGCTGGCCAAGAACGTCTACGTAACGTTTCGTCAATTTCTCAATTGGAGCATTGCCATGTTTCACCTGGTTCCAACCATGTTGGGTACCATGCCCGACCTCTCTGTTTTTCAGTTCAACATCGTTGATAATATTTTCTCGATGACCGTTGCGACGATGGGCGCAGCCGCCCTGTTTCTTTTTATGTCGCGATCATCCGTCGACGAAGAATATCGGCCAGCACTTATGATTTCGGGTTTGGTTGTGACCATCGCCTGCTATCACTACTTCATGATACGTCACTCGTGGCAGGATGCGTACACACTTACTGGTACGAGCTACAAGGGAAGTGGCGCGGCATTCAACGATTTTTATCGCTACGCTGACTGGATCCTTACCGTACCGCTCTTGATGGTGGAACTGGTTTCCGTCCTGCGATTAGAGAAGGGGAAGGCAACTTCGCTTCTGACTCGACTCGTGATTGCAGCGGCGCTGATGATTGCTTTGGGTTATCCGGGCGAAGTCATCTCGACCCCAGAGGGTTGGACAATGCGAGTGGTTTGGGGTGCTTTATCCTCAATACCCTTCTTCTACATCCTATTTGTGTTGTGGGTTGAATTGACGAAGTCTTTGGATACGCAACCAGTCGCAGCTCGCCGATTGATTGAAATTGCTCGATTGGTCCTTCTGATTACATGGGCTGTTTATCCAATTGCCTACGCAATGGGCGGAACAGTCGAAGCGTTGACAGCCAAGGCTGGTGGTGCAGTGGACGGAGGTGGAATTGTTGGGCTCCAAGTTGGTTACGCCATTGCGGACATGACGGCTAAAGCTGGATTTGGCGTCTTGATCTACTTCATCGCTCGCGCGAAGAGTACTCGAACCGGTGAATCGACACGTCAATCAGTGGCGACCGCTGGTTAGTAATCCGTAACAGGCAGAATTGAACGAGTGGCAAAAGCTTCCAGTCTGTGAAAGTGTTTTAAACAAAGACCGGAAGGCTATGCCACAAATGGTTGCAAGGAAACGATGCACAATAACTTTTTTATAGCAAGTTGCCTGTTAGCCATGTTAATGGCTGTGCTAGGGGCACCGCTAAACGCGTCGGGCTTCATGATTGCAATCCTGATATCCGTTTGCTTGATCGGGGTGCCCCACGGCGGGCTGGACCACGTGACAGCTCGCCAGTGGTTTTCAAGTCGTTGGGGCAGGCTTTGGTTTGTCCCGTTTTTCCTTGGCTATCTCGCAATTGCTGGGGTGACGATTGTCGGATGGTTGCTCTTTCCGCTGTGGACTGCGATCGGCTTTTTTATGATCTCTGCAAATCACTTTGGTCGTGACGATCGATCGCTTAAATCTTCTGCCAAAATGTCATCCATTTGGAGGTCACTTACAGCGATTGGGTCTGGTGGATTGGTAATTTGGATCCCTGCAATAGCGAGACCAATGGAAATGCAGCAAATTGTGCAGGCAATCATTCCAGCTGAGATGGGTGCTTCGAGTGATTCCATAGTATTTCGGACGCAAGTTTTAGCAAGCGTGTTCGTGCCTGTCGTCTTAGCCGACATTATCTACTCGTTAGCTTCTCCTGTTGTGCGTTTTAATGGTGGAATGGCGAGGACACTGCGACACGCCATTTTGATCTGTATGCTGGCCGCAACACCAATCCCGTTTTCATTCTGTCTGTTCTTTTGCGGTTGGCATTCGATTCGAGGATTGAGTCAGCTGATGCAAGATCATCGCATGACGCTCAAGCAACTGTCTTTAGCCTTGTTACCAATGTCTTTGGGGGCCATTGGCCTATGTGGGCTGGGAGCTTGGTTTTGGAGCAATGGTCGGGAATTGAATGCCGAACTCACACGGACGCTATTCCTCGGACTGTCCGGAATGGCGGTGCCTCATTTGGTTTTACACGATTTGATGCCCATGATGATTCGTCGCGCTCATGGAGTGAGCAAGCTTGAGATTCAGAGTGCCCCATGAGTACTGCGCAGTTTGACTACATCATCGTTGGAGGCGGATTGCAGAGCGGATTGATAGCGTTGGCGCTTAAGCACTATCAACCAAGGGCAAAAGTGCTAGTCGTGGAGCGTGGTGAGCGGCTCGGTGGAAATCACACTTGGTCCTTTCATCCCAAAGATGTATCTGCGACGGCCATGGAATGGTTGGAATCGATTGTCGAATATCGCTGGCCAAGTTATCAAGTGCGACTCAAGGGTTTTGTGAAAAAAGTCGACCTTTCGTACGCGTCGATCTCTTCGGAACATTTTGCCCAAGGAGTAGCGCAATCGATAGCTGCAGGGGAATGCGGAAGCATTCGGACGGACACCGAAGTGGCGGAGATCAGCGGAACTGAGATTGTGACCGCAAAAGGTGAAAGGTATTCGGGGCGATTGGTACTCGACTGTCGCGGGCGCCGCCCTCATGCTGCACTGCCCTATTCCCTATGCGGCTATCAAAAATTCTGGGGCTTTGAGATCGCTTTGAAATCTGATTGGCCGTTCGAAGGTCCAATCGTAATGGATGATCGAGTAAATCAATCGGACGGCTTTCGATTTATGTACACGCTACCGTTCGAGCGTCGTCGAGTGTTGGTCGAAGATACACGATTCGCTAATGAACCTGGGATCGATCGAGACGAGTGCTTAGCTCAAGTTCGCAAATACCTCGCTACAATCGGGGTCGACGATTGGTTGATCGTACGGGAGGAGCATGGAATCTTGCCAATGCCCATTAGCTCGGAACGGATGC
Source organism: Pirellula sp. (assembly GCA_031374925.1). Lineage (GTDB taxonomy): Bacteria > Planctomycetota > Planctomycetia > Pirellulales > Pirellulaceae > JBKCUI01. The sequence continues at coordinate 7,861 of JANMHA010000438.1, forward strand.
CTGGGGCAAGTCCGCGAATATCTACCGGAGAGAACTCGCGAGCAATCTGCGGAGGCTATGCAGGTGGATGGTATCATGCTGCTACAGGCTACTCGTTTCCGCTTGCGATCGCTTTCGCCGAGGCCATCGCACGCTCAACACCGGAATCCGCGGAATCAGAAATAGCCAGACTCGCTGCTGCGCATCGCTCGCGTTCCCAGTTCGGACGCTTCCTAAATCGGTTGCTGTTCCGACTTGTGAAACCCAAGTTCCGTTACCAAATCTTCAAGCGATTCTACAAGGTCCTTTCCAACGATTCGATTGCCCGCTTTTACTCACACCGATTTACCTGGCATGATGCCTTTCGAATCGTTGTCGGATTGCCCCCCGGTGGACTTCAGCCGTTACGATTCATGGCGTCTTTTCTATTTGCCCCTGCAAAAGCAACCGCAAGAAAGAACCCGCCGTCAGCAACCAAAGCGATTGAGGAGATTGCCCTATGAGTGTCGTTGATCGCCCAGATGTCGCTAGCCCTTATTTGGATCGCTCGATCATTTGCGATGCGTTGGTGTATAGAGATTTGACACAACCGGCGTCGCATTTTTTGGAGCGAACGGGTAAACGAATACGGAATTCGATTGTTGAGTTGGTGTATGCAATGGCGGGCGGGTCTGGGCATTTGCCACCATGCCTTGGAGAGGCCATTGAATGGCTGCATGCGGGCTCTTTGGTCATTGATGACATTCAGGACGAATCGCCAATGAGGCGGGGTCAGCCATCGTTGCACATGCAAATTGGAGTACCGCTCGCGTTGAACGCTGGCAATTGGATGTACTTTCAAGCCCTTGAGAAATTATTCGATAATTCGCTCAGTCGCGTTGCTCAGAATCGCTTGGTGCACCTTTTTGTGCGAACCGCGTTACGTTGTCATGAAGGCCAATCGCTGGATTTGGGAACTCGTGTCGATCGTATCGAGGCAAAGAATATTCAAAGTGTCGTGTTACAGATCAGCCGATTAAAGACCGGCAGTCTTGTTTCGATGGCGGCAACCCTCGGTGCAGTGGCTGCGGGAGCAAACCGGCCCATGCGCGAAGCCTTGTCACGATTTGGGATGCATGTCGGTATCGCGTTGCAGATGCGGAATGATCTCGAAGAGCTTAGGTCGATGACCAACGACAGTCAAGAGTTTAACACCATGCGAATGGAAGATCTGCGCAACGCTCGCATCACTTGGCCATGGGCTTGGGCTTACTCGGTCTGCTCGTCAGATGACTTCGCGGCTTTGCTAGGAAAGTTGCCGGCGAGCATAGAAGATCCACGTGCTTTGTCGCGACTGGCATCTCAACTACTTTCGCACTCAGAACGAAAGGGGGAAGCGGCCATTCAACAGGGGTTAGACCGCCAATTTCGCGAACTGGCTACTCATGAAATCGATGTTCAGGCTCTCGCGGAAATGAAAAAGGTGCTCGCGGGCATTTCATGTCCCAGTCGTGATTTGAGGAAGGATGCCCATGCAAACTTCAGGAAATAACCCCCTTCGTGGGATGCCCTCGAACATCTTGCCTGCACTTTTGGACAGCAAGTCCATTGGTTCCCCAGACGGTGGCAATGACCCAGATCGTTTCAACGGTTCAAGGACAAACCGACTTGGAACGCGAGGTCGTGCTGCGGTGATCGGCAGTGGCTTTGGCGGATTGGCCGCCGCGATTCGTTTGCAGTCGATGGGATTTGAAACCGTATGTTTCGAAGGCCGCGATCAACCTGGTGGCAGAGCCTACGTCTATCGCGATGCAGGTTTCACGTTTGATGCTGGTCCGACCGTCATCACTGCACCCCATTGCATCGAAGAGTTGTTCGAGCTTTCCGGACGCTCCATGCAGGACTACGTGCAATTGATGCCAGTCGACCCGATGTATCGATTGCGATGGATGGATGGTACCAGTTTCGACTACGTCTCGGACGAGCCGCGATTGATAGAACAGATTCGCCGTTTTGAGCCTGCTGATGTTGAAGGCTACCGACGTTTTGCCGAATATTCCAAGCGTGTGTTTCACAAAGGCTATGAGGAGCTCGGAGCCGTTCCCTTCCTCAACTTTCGAGACATGCTGCGGGTTGCACCGGACTTGATGAAGTTGCGGGCGGATCGGAGCGTTCATGGTGCGGTCTCCCGATTTCTCAAGAATGAGCATCTTCGTCAAGCGTTCAGCTTCCATCCACTGCTTGTCGGCGGAAACCCTTACAGTACCAGCGCGATCTACACGCTGATTCACTGGATCGAACGTCAATGGGGAGTGTTTTTTCCCAAGGGCGGTACCGGAGCGTTGGTGCAGGGCCTTGTTGCACTCTTCGAAGAACTAGGAGGTGAATTGCGATTGAATTCCCCTGTGGATCAGATCGAAATCGAGTCAACTGGGAATAGCGGTAAGCATTGGGTTTCGAGTGAGGGCCATGCTCGTGAACGGTTCGAGTTGGTTGTCTCCAATTCGGATATCCACCACACCTATTCGCACCTCTATCGCAGTCATGCTGCGTCGGGCAAGGCGAGTCGTCGATTAGAGCGGATGGAATGGTCGATGTCGCTGTTTGTGATGTATTTCGGGACCAACCGTCGCTTTGATCAGCTCGCCCACCATACGATCCTTTTCGGGAATCGATACGAGGGGTTGCTGCGTGACATTTTTCGCGGCCATACGCTCCCGTCCGACTTTAGTTTGTATTTGCATGCCCCGACAGTCACCGACCCGTCATTGGCGCCTGACGGCTGCGAAGCGTTCTATGTGTTGAGCCCCGTGCCTCACCTAGGTCGGGCGAACATCGATTGGGATTCGGTTGCGCAGAGCTACGGCGATTCCATTCTAGTTTCGCTGGAGAATCATCTTCCGGGTCTGCAAGATTCGATTGTGACACGACGGCATTTCACTCCAGCCAATTTTCAACAGGAACTTCATGCGTATCAAGGATCTGCATTTTCGGTTGCACCAACACTGACCCAAAGCGCCTACTTTCGTCCGCACAATAAATCCGATTCGATCCCGGGACTTTACATCGTGGGCAGCGGAACACATCCAGGAGCTGGGGTGCCTGGGGTAATCAATACAGCCAAGGCGACATGCGGATTAGTGGCTCGCGATTTCGGAGTCGCAGTCAAATGAGCACGCAATCCAAACGTATTCCGCCCAACGCTCCGTTGGATTCAAACGACGCGATAGACGTCTCCTTTTCGGTGATTCCACTGGATGAGTCGTCGATCATTCGCAAGCATAGTCGTTCGTTTTCGATGGCCTCACGATGGCTGTCTGCGGACATTCGAGGCGACGTAGAGAAACTGTATGCGTGGTGCCGTTGGTGTGATGAAGCGGTCGACAGCGCACACGACCTGCATGATGCGACAGTCCGGCTCGCGATTCTTCGCGAAGATGTTCAACGAGTCTTCGACGGACAAACCGTGGCGCACCCGGCATCGCAATGGCTTGCGGAACTCGTTGAATCAAGGGGTATTCGACAAGCGGAAGCGATGGACTTGCTTGCCGGGATGGAAATGGATTTGCATTTGGGGCAAGTCGAAGATGAAGTGGCGTTGCTGCGGTATTGTTATTGCGCCGCAGGAGTCGTCGGCTCGATGATGTGCCGGGTGATGGGCGTTGAAAGCCGATCCGCGGAAAAGCATGCGATCGATTTGGGGATGGCGATGCAATTGACGAACATAGCGAGGGATGTAGCAGAGGATTGGAAACGCGGGCGGAGCTATCTTCCAAAGACATGGGTTGAAGTCGAGTTACCTCACCCGTATGACGATCCCTCGGGTGGCGTTGGCTCATTGTTGAGTCCCCCAACGAACGCAGCAGTTCTGGAGAGCGTCCAACGCTTGTTAGCAATGGCCGAGGTCCGCTATTCGAGTGGACTTGACGGTATAGTCATGCTACCGCGAAGCTGTCGGCCCGCCATTGCTTTAGCGGCAAAGCTGTATCGCGAAATTGGTCGAGAGATTCTTCGTCAAGACGTTAGGGTGATGGACGGGCGAATCAAAGTGCCACGTCTGCGTCTTGTTTATCTTGCCTGCAATACATTGCTTAGAAGTGTGTCTGAGAATGTAGCGAGTTCAAAGTTGGTAATGGGTTTGTTTTTCTCTAGTTACGAGGTCTCACAGATGATGGTTTCCAATCAACAGAAAATGAATGATGCAAAGAATTTGGCATTTCTTGGCATATCCTTGACCGCATTCATGGCAAGCGCACTTTTCGTGTTGGTATCGCTTCATCCAAAAGATCCATCCTACGCCGCGTTGCCGATCGTTTACGCGATTGTTTGCGTTGGGATCGGTATTGTCACCAACCTTTTAGCTCGGAAAGCGGCGAGTGCGACGTCAGTTCATGCGATAGTCGCCAAGTCAACGTCGGAAAAGTAAACCGAAAATACCTCTTCAGCAAAGCATGGCTGACGATTAGAAAAAACCAATCCTTTGATAGCGTTTCAATACTCTTCTTAAACGCTTGCGCGGTCGTAATAAATCTCTATGGCTGTTCACTTGGCTCCGTCAGTCAAATCGAGATTCTTTCAAGACTCCTCAATCAGTGGATGTGTTAGCCGCGTTGGACCATGCCTTGACGAGGTAAATCATTTGGCCAATGTGGTGATGGAAGTGATTGGAGCACCTAAGGTAAATACTAAATCTATCGTGTACATCATCGACGCCGATCGCATAGTATTTCAATGACCAGTCTAGGTCGTTTTGATTTCCAAGTGATTTGATTACAGTTGCGACTGCTTCATCCATCTTGGCCAGTGCTTCGTCTTTGCTGCCGTTTTGAACCTCCGTAAACTCTAGCTCGCGGTCTCGGATGTATCCCGAGTTTTCGATCTGAGATCCAATGTAGTAGTTCAGATTTCCAGAAATGTGTAAAACTAGGTTTCCGAAACTGTTTCCGTACGGGTAGGGCTTCCTCCAAAATTGATCGTTTGTAAGGGTACCGGCCAGCACATGAACGCGGTCCTGAAACTCCTGAAAGTAATGGATGAAACCATCAGCAATGATTGCGGAGACTTTAGTCCTTCCAGGGCCCGACGAACAAATAAACGAATTACCCACAGCGATCTATCCCGATTCCCGCTTGCTCACGTCACCACGCGAGTGTCGACGGCATGATTGAAAAAATCGTCTCCAACCGACTTTGTGTTGCGCCCATCACGTGCCCGGTGTGCCGCCGCTGGCACTGGCCGTCGATGCGCGAACGGTTAGACTGAAGCAAGCACTGTCTAAAATCACTTGATCGAAATCAATTCGACGATGAAATGCAAAGTGGCCTTGGGCGGTATACCCCGAGTGCCTTTCTCTCCGTAGCCGAGTTCATGCGGAATTTCTAGCTCAATCATTCCTCCATTGCCAATCAGCTGCATGCCTTCGGTCCAACCTTTGATGACGCGATTCAAAGGAAACGAGGTGGTTTCGCCCCTACGATAGGAGCTGTCGAATATGGATTTGTCGTCCAACCAACCTTTGTAATGCACTTCGACTAAATCGGTTTCTTTGGGTTTTTTTCCATCGCTGTTCCGAAGTACTCGATATTTCAGACCGGATTTCGTCGCCTTGAATTCGCGTTGTACCTCGCTGTCGATCTTGCCGGGCGCGATCCTCTCCATATTGTCGATAGGACCTGCGGTAAGCGGCTGTTGGTTATTCTGCACTTTTGCTTCAACGCCTTGTGCAGCATTTCGCACAGCCTGAACGGCACCTTGCGTGCACGCGGTCTTGGTGGCAACCAAGCTTATAACCAATACTACGGATGTAAATATTTGTTGTTTCACAGCGTCAACCTTTGCTACGACAGGTAAATGGGCAAACGCATGCAATAGCGTTTTACAATAGTATAGCAACTGGTGCGAAGGTGAGCAGATGGGGCGAGCAGACCCGCGGTGCGGTGGAATCGATAGCTAGACTCTTGGAATCTGCGGGGCATTCGATCGTACTTGTTAGCCAACCATGCAAGTCAACGTTTGCATACGATTTTGGTAACTACTGGGGGTTGCTAGCTTTCTTAACTGGCCGACTTGGCAAGCGCGAGTTTGGCAAGCAGTTTGACCGAAGTAAGCTGGACGGTTTTACCAAAAGTCTGAGTGGTTCGTTTGTTACGGGTTGGGCTAGAACTCCGTTTGCGATGTTGCGTTTGCACCGTACTTGGCAACATTTCGTCAATGCAATGAAGGATTTGGACGCAGTTTTGTCCCCAGTGGTTGGGCACGTCACACCCAAACTAGGGCATCTCAGTCCACAGGTGGGTTTTGAACAATTGATAGTCCGCTTGACCGAGTATGCGAGTTACACACCCCTTAACAATGCCAACGGTAGTCCAGCAATTTCAATCCCCGCAGGACTCTCACGAGAAGGTCTACCCATTGATATTCAACTGGCGGGGCGACATGCAGACGAACGAACTTTACTGGAGTTAGCATATCAGATCGAGCAACTACAACCATGGCCACAACTCTTTTCGGAACGGAATTAACGCGAGCCTGTGTAGCCTGGGCTGCCACCTTCGATGGCGAAGAACTCGGCCCAGATGGGCATGTGCGTGCTGATCTGAAACGCTTGATCGATCGACAGATTCAATTGCCGCAAGAAATCAACGACGCCTGACCGACCTGTGAATTCGTCGGTGGCGCGGGCTGGGAAGACGATGTTGTCGAGCATGGCTTCCCCCGTAACTGTGGTCGGTATCCCCTCCAGCGCGAAGAGCATACCGATGTTTTGAAGTGAACTCATTTCGCTATCTGAGTAGCCAAAGTTGCCGAGCAGAATGATGTCATCCTCGGACCTACCGTCTTGCCGGACACTCCGTATCAAGTCTGGTAGCAGTTTCAACTCTTTGCCGTTGGACAAGGGATCGAGACGCAAATTGACCAGAGTGAAAGTAAAAGCTTTGTCGCTTGGAACGGCTTTGCATCGGAACCAACCAACTAGCGGGTCGAATTCGATCCAAGCTTGTGGGTCGTCGATGGTGTAAAGTTGTGGACGGTCCGTTTCAATTCGATCGGTGTCAAACAAAAAAGCGTACTGTTGCAGATTGCTCGCCGATCCGACGCGTTGGCCGATACAGTAATCGTAGCGTCGATCGCTTTGATTGACTTTGTCGAGCAACTCAGGCACGATGTTTTGCTGCTTGGACTGAATATGCTGCAGAGCGATGACATCAAATTGCCGAATCATACGCGCGATGGTTTCAACCACGGCAGTCTTCTTTAGCTTGGATTCGCCGAAGGCTTCCAGGCTAAAGGACGCGATACGAATGGTTGGCAATTGGTTTGGGCTGGCAGTCCGTGTCGACTGCAGTTTGCTCGAAGCCATCGGCCAGGCGGGTGTTGCTGCTTGGGGCGGCCTCGAATTGGTAGTTGTGTCAAAAGTTGTACCGTCGGCACGCATATGCTCTCCCAACGATGAATTGGAGACGAACCGACTAGACAGATTGTCGTGCGGCGTGGATTTGGTGTTCCACGCTGGGTTGTTCGTCCTCGCAGAGTCTTTGGGCCAAGATGGATTAGCAGGTGGGCTGGAGCCTGGGCTTGTATCTGCACTTGGAGTGGCCGTGGAGAGCGCAGCCAGCTTGGTTTGCAGTTGTTGCCAGACTGCGACGGTGGAATCGTGGAAGGCGATGGCGAAGCCTCCGAGGATCCCCGCTATCACCACATGACGTTTTTTGAGCGAAAACATGATGAGATTGTTATCGGCTATAGAAACGAAAAAACCTTCGCTGATTTTGCCAGCGAAGGTTTGTTTCGTTTCGGAATGAAGGATCCTTGGTGGATTAAACCAATTCCTTCTTAGCCCCGATCAGCGTTCGAAGTCTTTCAGCCAAAAGACGTGCGTCAAACGGCTTCTTGAAAGTCTCGTTGATACTTGAGCGATCGAAGCTCATTGTATTGCCATCATCTGGCAGCAATGCAATCAGGATGATCTCGGTGAAATCCGCATTTTTGCGTAGGTTTTGGCAGATTTGCAACGCTTCTAATTTGCCGACTGAGAAGTCGACAATCATGCAATCTGGGTGGAAACTTTCCGCTTGGATTCCCGCTTCGAAACCGCTTGCAGCAACCGAAACTTTGAAGCTTCGTTCCTGCGGTAGTTCGCGTTTCAAGTTTTCGATCAAGACCTGATCTTGTGCAACGATCAAAACTTTGGCCATGGCCTCATCTTCCAAGTCCCCAAGTGGCATTCCATGCTCTTTGAGAAACCTGATTAGATACTCTCGGGGAATGCGTCGGTCTTGTGAACCGGGGATGCGGTACCCTTTGAGTCGGCCGGAGTCGAACCATTTGCTGACGGTTCTCGGGGCCACCTTGCAGATCTTCGCGACCTGGCCTGTGGTGAACACCTTCATA
>JANMHA010000484.1:0-7975 GCA_031374925.1 Pirellula sp.
CACCAAACACCTTGGACCATATCAAGCGACTCAGGAAGTCATGCATGAAATCAGCGGCGCAATCATCGCTATCACGATGACGATGACAGCCGTGTTTGTTCCGGTGACGTTCATGACCGGGCCTGTTGGTGTATTCTATCGCCAGTTCGGACTGACGATGGCCATGTCCATCATACTCTCGGGGGTGGTTGCATTGACACTCACGCCAGTTCTTTGTGCGATGATTCTCAGGCCTCACACGCTACACCATGAGCAGGGCGCAATTCTAGGCTTCACCAACCGTTGCATCAAAGGGATAGCTGGCCATTACGCCAACGCTCTGCGCGCTATCTTGGCGCTGCTACTGGGAGCCGGAGCTGGCATTGGTATCTACTACTTACTGAAGATCGAGATTATCCATGAACTCGTTTCAGAACAGATTCCGCTCAACGAGAACATAACCTTAGGTATCGCTGGCGTTATAGCGGTGCTGTTCATGTTAACCTTCCGCTCAACGCTGTCTGGAAGCGAGCCTGGTGAGGAAAAAAAGCGTGGTCCGCTGGGTATGTTCTTGCACTTCTTCAATCAGTGCGTCGAGAAAGTCACCGGCGGTTACGCAGGGATTCTACGTCTTATTGTCCCACGGCGAGTCTTTACGATGCTCGTCGTGGCGGGTTTTGGCTACGGTATTTTCCTAGTAAACGGTTTGCTGCCATCCGGTTTCATCCCGCTCGAAGACCAAGGAGTTATTTACGGGATCATTCAGACGCCGCCGGGGTCGACTTTGGAATACACCAACTCCAAGTCTCACGAACTACAAGCAATCTGCCAAGAGTTCGACGAAGTTAAAACGGTCTCGTCGATTGCCGGTTATGAAATTTTGACTCAAGGCCGCGGGTCCAACGCAGGGACCTGTCTCATCAACTTGAAGCCATGGGCCGAACGCAAGCTTACATCTAAGGAGATCATCCAGGAGCTCGAGAGGAAAGGGAGCCAGATTGCCAATGTGAAGCTCGAGTTTTATGAGCCGCCTGCGGTGCCTGGGTTTGGTGCAGCTGGTGGTTTTTCATTGAACTTGCTCGATAAGACAAACAGCGGCAATTACGCCCAAATGGGAGAAGTGACAGACAAGTTTATGGCTGCATTGTCCAAACGTGAGGAGCTGAAGGGGCTGTTCACCTTCTTCGCAAGCGACTATCCACAATATGAACTGGTCATCGACAATGATATGGCCATGCAAAAGGGAATATCGATCGGAGACGCCATGAACAATCTCTCCATCGTTGTCGGAAGCACTTGGGAGCAGGGCTTCGTCCGCTTCGGCCAGTTCTACAAGGTCTATGTCCAAGCCGCGCCGGAGTTCCGGCGGCTTCCAGACGATTTAGAAAATATGTTCGTCAAGAATGATAAAGGGGATATGGTGCCCTACTCCGCATTTCTCAAGATCAAGAAGAAGCAGGGCTTGAATGAGATCAGCCGCTACAATCTGTACACAACGGCGGCAATTCAAGGAGCACCGGCTGCTGGCTTCAGCACCGGTCAATCGATCGCGGCGATTCAACAAGTTGCCAAGGAGACGCTTCCTCGCGGTTTCGACATCGACTGGCAAGGCCTCTCCTACGACGAGGCGAAAAAGGGGAACACGGCGATCTACATCTTTTTGATCGTCATCATTTTCGTTTATTTGGTGTTGGTTGGGCAATATGAGAGCTTTCTCTTGCCGCTGGCTGTCATCATCTCGCTACCGATCGGGCTCTTCGGGTCTTTTCTGTTTCTGAAGGCGATGGGATTGTCAAACGACGTCTACGCTCAAATCGGTCTGGTCATGCTGGTCGGTCTGCTGGGAAAGAACGCGATTTTGATCGTTGAGTTCGCAGTGCAACGGCGCCATGAAGGAGTGAGCCTAATCGATGCCGCTATCGAAGGAGGGAAGTTGCGTTTCCGGCCGATTCTGATGACATCTTTTGCCTTCATCGCCGGGATGATCCCGCTGGTCCGTGCCACGGGCCCTGGAGCGATCGGAAATCGTACGATCGGCACGACTGCGGTCGGCGGAATGCTCTTGGGTACCTTGATAGGGGTCCTAGTGATTCCAGGTCTCTACTACATTTTTGCCAAGATGGCGGATGGACGGAAACTTCTCAAGGATGAAACGGATCAACCGCTTAGTGAGCGTTTCGAGCACGACGCACATGCTGTTGGTTAGGCAAGCGGGAGAATGCGAACTACCAAAGTGGTGTAGGCTTCCAGCCTGTGTTGATAGAACCCTCACAGGCTGGAAGCCTATGCCACCGTTTTTGCCCGCTCTCGCCGGAACAATCGGAGTTCCTGGCATCTTCTAACTTCGAAGCACAAACCATAAAGTGCGCATTTCCGGTCAGACGAAGATAGAGGTGAGCGCGACCAGGAAGGGATGATTCTGGTTCAAAAAGTCAGGGAATAGACGGAAGAATCCTTCAATGACCGAAGCAAGAAAAAAGTTTCGAGGATGCACTCTTGCAACTGTGGTTTTTTCAGGTGTCCTAATCGGCAACCAGGGCTGCAGAATTCCTGAGCTTTGTCATCCGGACCGAGTAAAACCGCTTCCGGAAACCTTTAACGGTGAGATAAATTGGGAAAACTCTGCTTGCGTCGAGCTCCACGATTTTTTCAATGATCCGATGCTTACAGATCTGGTCGGCCAAGCACTGGTCGATAACCTGGAGCTAAAGATCCTGGCCCAGGACATCCGAATCGCGTCCAACGAAGTCTTGGCGCGCCGAGGTGCTTACTTTCCATTCGTCTTTTTCGGGGCACGAGCTGGGGCGGAAAAGTCCGGCGACTTCACGCGTGAAGGCGCGGTCGAGAGCAACCTCTTAGCCAACGGCAAATCGTTTCCCGATCCGCTGCCTGATTTCCTAGTCGGAACTAACGTCTCTTGGCAAATCGACATTTGGAAAAAGCTCCGGAACGCTCGTAGCGCGGCAGCCCTTCGCTACTTGGGTACTGCCGAAGGGAGGAACTACGTTATCACCCGCCTCATAGCTGATGTTGCTGAGGAGTATTACGACCTACTGGCGCTCGACAATAAACTTCGGACGTTGGATAAAACCATTGAGCTCCAAGAAAAGAGCCTCGAGGTTGCCAAGGCCAAAAAGGATGCTGGCCGCGTCACAGAGCTACCGGTCCAGCGTTTCCAGGCCGAAGTTCGCAAAAACCAAAGCGAAAAGCAGTTGCTTGCCCAAGAGATCGTCGAAGCCGAAAACAGAATAAACTTCCTCGCCGGTCGCTTCCCTCAGCCCATTGAGCGCCAGACGGTCGACTTCATCAATTTGAACTTGCATTCGCTGAGCGCCGGAGTCCCCGCGCAGTTGCTTCAAAACCGCAACGACATCCGTCAAGCCGAGCGTGAACTAGCGGCTGCCGGACTCGAGGTACAAGTTGCCAGAGCGAACTTCTATCCCTCGCTGAATATCAGCGCAGGCGTAGGCTATCGAGCGTTTAATTCTGGCTTTCTGTTCTCGACTCCCGCATCGTTGGTTTACAACGCGTTCGGTGATGTGGTCGCTCCGTTGATCAATAGGGCTGCGATCAAGGCCGCCTACATGACTGCGAATGCCGAGCAATTGCAAGCTGCATACAACTACCAACAAACCGTCTTGAATGCCTTCACCGAAGTCATGAACTACATGAGCAAAGTCGACAAATACGGCAAGAGCATCGAGATCAAGAAGCAGCAGTTGGAATCGCTGGAGGGCTCGGTCGATTCAGCCACGAAGCTTTTTCAGGGCGGTCGTGCCGAATACGTCGAAGTGCTACTGGCCCAACGCGACCTCCAGGACGCGAAAATCGTCAACATCGAAACCAAAAAGCAGCAACTGACAGCCATCGTCAACGCCTACCAAGCTCTCGGCGGCGGTATGGTGCGGAGCTTCAACTCTGCGAACGCTGAAAACTCAGTCGTCACATTCCCACCGGATACATTCCTGCAGGACACATTCCCGCAGGACACAACTTCAACAGACAAAGCTGCAGCCGACAAAGCTGCAGCCGAGAAAGCTGCAGCCGAGAAAGCAGATGCCGAGAAAGCAGATGCAGGCAAAGTTCCTCAGGTTCCAGTTCCACCCGGCCCAGTTCCACCCGGCCCAGTTCCACCCGTGGCGTTCTCAAACCCTCGCCTTTAGCTACCAACTGCCATGCGATGCTGTCGCAAGCACGAAAGAGGATCACGATATCGTCGTTCATTGGAATCGACGATGCTGCACGCCATGGCTACTTTACCAACTCAATACGCGCCATGTTGCGGGGAAAACCTCAGAAACCAACCAAAGTTTGTAAATGGCAATCACTGGTGCCAAAAAGCTACCCGACGCAATGGCTCCAAGTCCATGACGATAAACTATGGTTCGAGCAAATGCGATTCGCGGTTGCACGGTCATTGCAATCCTTGGATACGCGGCGGTCGTTTAGCTTTGTTTAGCCCGTGGTCCCTAAACCCGATGCGATAGCGTTTAAGATTAGCAAGAGCTGGGGCAAAAGGGATTCCGCTTGAGCAGCTTCGCCGATGCGATGGTAACTCCGCCAGCGACGCAGCAACCGGATTTGCTGAGCATGAAGGATCTTAAGGCCTTCGCTGCGCAGGTCAATCATCCGCTGGATGTTCGGCCGCTTGGTGTGCAATGGCCCTGCGTACAAATGTTCGATCATCTGTTTCGTTAGTGCCCACTCTACTTCTATGCGCCCGAAGATTCTCGTGCGCAGTTCCGAATCGTCCACCAGTGTTGAATAGTCCCGGGCAACGTCTAGATCGACCGCGACAATACTGGTCGCCACGTTGCTAATAATGTAATGGAGCGGTGCCCAGGTTGTGGCTTTTTCGGCGAGCCTGGAAAAATCATCGGGTTGCTCGCGATTAAGCTTTGCTAACGCGGTTCCGACACCATACCAACCCGATAGATAGAAACGGGATTGACTCCAACTGAACACCCAAGGGATGGCACGAAGATCCGCGAGTGTTTTTTGTCCGGACCGTCGGCTTGGTCGCGAGCCAATACTGCTCTGTTCGATCGCATCGATCGGTGTCGCCTGGCGAAAAAATTCGATAAAGCCAGGGGTGTTTAGCAATTCATGGTACTCTGTTTTGGCCCAACTCGCCATCGCCACTAGCGTTTCTTCCAAAGCGTGTGAAGTGGTGGGTTCGTGCAGATCGCTCAACGTCTTTCGAGTAACACCAGCCAGGAACTGCTCTAAATTGTAGATAGCAGAAGTCTGGTGAGCGTACTTTTGAGCGATCGTTTCGCCCTGTTCCGTCAAACGCAGGTCGCCACGCAACGTACCGTCGGGAAGCGCCCGGACAAAGCGATGGGTTGGTCCCGCACCACGACTGATCGTACCCCCGCGTCCATGAAAGAAACGTACGTGAACTCCGTGCTGCTGACCAATTGCTGACAATTGATTTTGAGCATGACGCAACTCGACGAGGCTGGACATAATGCCGCCGTCCTTGTTGCTATCGCTGTAACCGATCATGATTTGTCCGGTGGGTTGCGACAATTTTTTCGTTCGTTGGATATAGGCTAGGCTACGTCGAGTTAGAGATTCCCCCAAAAAATGATCGTAGATATCTGGACTGCGTTGCAAGTCTTCGATGGTTTCGAACAAAGGAACAACAGGCAATGGACAGACGATTCCATCAGGCGTTTCGCTAAGCAAACCGACCTCGCGAGCCAGAAGGTACATGCAAAGGAGATCCGATGGCCGTCGAGTCATACTGACGATGAGAGCCCCGAGGCCAGCGGGGCCATGCGTTTGCAAATGCTGCTGTACGACGCGTAGAGCTCCGAGTACAGCATCCGCTTCTTTTCCCGCAGATCTACCAGCCAACATGAATGGACGAGGAGACTTGAGTTCGTATTCGAAAAATTGGATTCGCTTATCTTCCGGCCATTGCGAATAGTTGGTTTCCGGTACCCCAGATGCGACAAGCAGTTGTTCTAGAGCAAGCTCGTGCGTCGCACTATTCTGTCGAATATCGAGAACAGCAAGATGAAAGCCGAACGATTGGACCAAACGCATCAACGGACCAACACAATAGTCCGCTACTTGTCGCATCGACACGGCGACCAGCGCATCGTAGAGAACACCTAGGTCGGATAGCAACTCATTGAAGTCTTGATAAATGGGACTGTCACTCAGAGAAGCCGTTGGTTCGTCTAAGTTGGATTTGGTCCCGACACGGGGTAGTTTCGCAATCAACAGGTTGACAAATTGTCGCCACGGTTCGTTGGGATTTCTTGCAATCGATCTCCTACCTATTGGCCCGAAAGCCTCCACACGGTTGGCAATCTGCTGAAGAAATTCACCATGCGGTGCCAACCAATATGCCGACAAACTGATCAGTCTAGCGAGTTCCGTGAGATGTCGCCTGACTAACTCAAGGGCACTGCGGCGTCCAGTCGTAGTCTTCGTCACTCTTTGCAATCTGCGCGTAGGTCATGTAACTGTACTCGAGCTGAATCGGTGCCTTGGCCGCGGCGGCGTTGGTCGTCCACAGGACGATACCCGTGATGGGCTGTACTTCAGTGACCTTGCTTTTCAGCGCGATCGGTTTCATATCGTCCGCAATGCAGCCCACTGCAGGCCAGTTGAGCCAAACGGTCAAAAATGCCATAGCAAAAACGCGAAAGTCCCTAAACTGAATACAAGATTCCATGCGAATAGTCCTACGATGGTTTTGATTGCGAAATGAAATGATATTCCGGCGGACAGCCCTCCAATGGCCAAATCTTGTTGGTCTGACTATTTCTGCACCGAGACAGACCAAATCTTCCTAGAACCGACGATTTTTTCTCGCATCGACTGCTCGATGGGTACGACCAAATCCATTCGTAACGCAACGTATCTCAAGGGGACAGTCGAGTCCACGCGAAGTCCAAATTCATGGAGATAGCGATGAACGCACGTTTCGGATTGGAATGGATTGCTGGCTATGATCGTTCGCCCGGTCAGTTCAAATACTTTGCGCACACTACGGGCTACTCCGGGATGGCTATTGAACAGTTCGTCAAGATTCTCTTGCGTAACGAGATCCGTTATCCAAGTCGCATTGCGGCCTCGGGATAAAAGAGTGAAAATGTTTTCGAGAAACTGTCTCAGTTCGTTATTGGTGAAGTACAGCAGTAGCCCCTCGGTTACTATGGTGAACGGCATATGTGTATCGATCGACTTCAGCGCCTCGAGCATGCTGTCAAGGTCCAGTACGTCGGTCGCGCAATAATGCAGAACGCCACGATTCTCGGTTGCATTCGCCATAAGCGAATTTCTCACCATTTTTGCTTTTTGAATCATCAGATGCGGCAGGTCCGATTCGATATAGATAGTGCCCGGGCTCTTCTGTGACCATTGATATCCACGGGGTGACACGCCTGCGGCAAATTCGATGATTTGTGAAGCGCATCTCAAATCCATACCTATCGCTGCGTTCATGGCGTGATAGCGACTCTGAAACAGGGTAGCCATGGCGGCGTGCGTTTCGGCATCTGCTGTGCCAACTTGTTCCAATACGGCTGCTCCCTCTCGCCTCAACAGTTCATCGCCATCAAACTGCAGCGATTTGTCCAGACCGCGAAGGTACGCGACAACCTTGGCTGTTGGGCTGACCGGATCAAAAGTTGCGTTGTCTCGTATGGCTTCGTGCAACAGCGAAGGTTGAATACTAAACCGCAGTTGAAACGTCGTCGCGCGAACACCGGCCGGCAAGCGAGCTTCAGCAGTCAAACAGGAATCCAGATGAGATTCGCCCGACGGAGCCATGTCCGGAAGCCCTAATCGCACACGATGCTTTTGCACCAAATGCCGTAATTGTTGTAAACCGCGTAGTCTGGCGTTTTCCTCATCGAGCGAACGATTTTCGGCAAGTTTCCCAGTCGTGAGGCTGTCGAGTTCAAAGAAGTACCAATCCTTCATTGGATCGTTCGGTGGAAGCTCTTTGATCAGCAGTTCAACTTCGTTTGCTTGA
>JANMHA010000488.1:0-5083 GCA_031374925.1 Pirellula sp.
AGCCCGTTCACCATCCCAAAGATGATGCTCAACGCAGCTGGGGGAAACCTTGCGATCCAGTACGGTCTGAAAGGCCCGAATTTTGCCGTTGCGACCGCTTGTGCAAGCAGCAATAACGCTATGGGGGACGCGTTGAAGGCAATTCAATACGATGAAGCGGACATCATGATAACCGGCGGAACCGAAGCGGCCATCACGGCCATGGGTGTGGCTGGTTTTGCAAACATGAAAGCCCTCTCGACCCGCAACGATGAACCAGAAAAAGCCAGTCGACCGTTCGATAGCGACCGCGATGGATTCGTTCTTAGCGAAGGCTGTGGTGCACTTATCTTCGAAGAGTACGAACACGCGAGGAAACGCGGTGCTCGAATTTACGGGGAGATTTTGGGTTATGGTGGCTCATGCGATGCCGGTCACATTACTGCTCCGGACGAACAAGGACGCGGAGCCAGTCGAGCCATGCTCAACGCCCTCCGAGACGCGAAACTCGACCCGTCCGCGATCGATTACATCAACGCGCACGGCACTAGCACTCCACTCGGCGACAAAGCCGAAACCGTGGCTGTGAAGAGCGTCTTCGGCGAATCCGCTCGTACGGTAGCCCTATCGAGCACCAAAGGTCATTTAGGACACGCATTGGGGGCTAGTGGCAGTATCGAAATGATTTTGACTATACTGAGCTGCTACCACGACGTGATCCCGCCTACGATCAATCTAGAGACTCCTGACCCTAACTGCGATCTAGATTACACTCCCAATCGAGCTCGGCAGATGCCAGTCAAGATCGCGATGAACAACAGCTTCGGTTTCGGCGGCCACAACGCGACGGTGATCTGCGGCAAATTGGCGTAGCGTAGCCGTAATCGCTAAGGTTGAATCCCGCAGGTTTACCATGCGGATCGTTCGGCTTTACGCTACTCACTGACGCGGCCCAGCGAGGTTCGAGGATGGTTTTGTCTTCCTCACCCTCCTGTTGCAATTCTTGCTATGCTAGAAAATCTCCACGGTCGATCTCAGATTCGTCCCTTCAGGTTCTTTGCGCGAGCCGATTTTGCCTCTCCGTATTCAAACTGCCTTGTTGTTTCTCATTGCCGCTCCGCTTGGCATGCTGGGTTGGATCGGCGTTGCATTGATGCGCAGCGAAGAGCTGAGCGCAAGACGACAAGTGGTTTCGCTGGCCGAAGGAAGGCTCTTAGAGCTTGTTCGCGCTATCGACGACGCGATGTCCAATCAGCATCGTCAAGTCAAACAACAGATGGAACAGGAAGGCAAGCTGCCTGAACGCTTGATGATTTTGGAGCGAAAAGAGCCGCATTTGCGACGATCCCTGTGGGTCTCGGCTCGTGGGCAATTGCTCTATCCGCCGGCCCCTTCCTCCAACGCGGACAACGAGTATTTGATCTATAACGAACTGACAATGCTGGCCCGTCAGCGCCCCCCTGTACCAATGGCCATTCGCCGGAAATTGGTCGCGAATCCAGCGGACGCGACGGCCGACCCCAGGCTTACAACAGAGATCACCGCCAGCGAATCCATGGTGAGCGGGCAGGAACCGAGTGAGGTTGGTGATCAACTCGTGACGAAAGAGGCTCGATGGCGCGAGTGGTATTTTGACGAAGGTCTGCAACTCGTCGTTTGGAGTGTTCGACCGGATGGTTCAGCGATTGGATGTTGGCTGGAACGAGCTCGCTGGATGGCGGACTTGATCGCTATCCTGCCTGACGTCGAACCGTCGTCAAACGATAGTGCAACAGCGTTGATTGATACAAATGGAAACGTGGTGTACCGCTGGGGATCGATGGATGAACTGCCAGAGACGCCCCTAGCTGAGATTGCGCTCAAGGAACCCCTCGCATCTTGGCGTTTCCGGTACTA
This sequence comes from Pirellula sp., assembly GCA_031374925.1. Taxonomy (GTDB): domain Bacteria; phylum Planctomycetota; class Planctomycetia; order Pirellulales; family Pirellulaceae; genus JBKCUI01. Next base: position 1,876 of record JANMHA010000488.1, read on the forward strand.
CATTCCCTTAAATCCCACCAACACTTCTTCTTGGCTGCGCTACCGACCGTTGGCCTTAGCCGTATCCGCCGGCGCATTCGCGTTGATGGGGCTCGGTGCCTACGTAAGCTTTGCTACTTCGCGACAACTGCGTTTGGCGAAACAGCGTGTTAGCTTTGCTGGCCAAGTTTCACACGAATTGAGGACGCCACTCACCAATATTCGGCTGTACGCAGAGATGGCCAAGAGGGATTTGACACATGCGGAGCCAGCTCTTCAACGGGTCGCTGAGCGACTTGAAGTGATCGATTCGGAATCCAAAAGATTGAGTCGATTGATCTCTGGCGTGCTCGAATTCATGCAAGGACGCAACAAATCACAGCCCTTAGAATTGCAATCTGTTGTGCCGGATGAAACCGTTGAACAAGTGCTGACGCAGTGTGCGCTTTCGCTAAATCGGAGCGGAATTGTCGTAACGACTGACTTGAATGCAAACCGTCGTGTTGCTATCGATTCCGATGTGCTAGAACAAATTCTGATCAACTTAATAAGAAACGTTGAAAAATACGCAGCAGCTGGCAAATCGCTGAATCTGGTAACGAAGATGGACAACGACTTCTTGACGGTGGATGTTTGCGACTCAGGGGTTGGAATCGCCAAGCGTTTTGGAAATCGAATCTTCAAGCCGTTCTTCCGGCTCGACGATTCGATTACGGCCCCGTCAGGCACTGGGCTTGGATTGACCATTGCGCTGGCTGCAGCCAAGCGTCACGGAGGGGGGCTTGAGCTGATACCAAGCAAGTCGGGAGCTCACTTTCGACTGCGATTGCGAATTTGGAACGATGCGACAGGCCAAGTAGGAGTGAATGCATGAGGATTCTCGTAGCGGAAGATGATTCGCATACACGATCGGCCTTGGTAGAGCTGCTCACGTCGGATGGACACCAATGTGTTTCCGCAGCCGACGGAGATCAGGCATCTAAGTTGTTTGCCGAGATCCATCCGGAAATGGTTTGTTTGGATGTCATGATGCCTGGCCGAAGTGGTTATGACCTTTGTCGCGAATTTCGACGAATGCGACCCGAAGTCCCGGTTATCTTCATCACCGCCAAATCGGAACAAATTGACAAAGTGCTTGGCCTCGAGCTTGGCGGGGACGACTACATCGTCAAGCCGTTCGGCTGCCAAGAAGTGCTTGCAAGAGTGCACGCGGTTGCCAGGCGTTGCCAACGTTTGGAGCCCACGAAAGAGCAAAGACAAGAGCCAAAATTCACTATGGACGGCCTGATCGTCTATCCGAAGAAGCTCAGAGCCGTGCGCGACAAAACGACCTTCAAAATCACAAATCGGGAAATGCTCTTGCTTCAATTGTTATACGATCACGCGGGGCAAGTCGTGGCACGGGATTTGATTTTCAACGTCTGCTGGGGTTATGCTCATGTTCCGAACAGCCGAACTCTAGACCAAATGGTCAGCCAACTTCGCAATCGCATCGAACGTGATCCAAAAACCCCGCGCATCGTTCAAACCGTCTACGGGGCAGGGTATCGCTACGAGCCAGATGAAGCAGCTTTGCCCTAAGGATAACCCGATACGTAAGGGACAGACCGGCGAAATGGGCCTTCGCCAACGCTCTAACGCTTCGGGTCAGGATACTTCAGTCGACCTGATTTTTGACAGAAACTTGAACAATGCGGCTTGCGAAGCGACATTACTCTATGAAATGCAAACCTAATTATCCTTTGCCGCGAAACAGTTGATATGCAAACAGTTGCCAGTGAATCGGTCGCAAATGAACCATCGGATTGGGTGCTCTTAGCAGAATTTACCAACCGAAATTCGACCAGAGCCTTTGCGGACCTAATGAATAAACACGCAGGTTTGGTGCTTTCGACTTGTCAACGTATGCTTGGCTGTGGATTGGATTCAGAAGACGCGGCCCAAGCTGCTTTATCTTGATGTGGCAGCACGCAAAGAAACTCTCCAGGCATAGTTCGGTCGCTGGTTGGCTGCACACAACCGCATGCAATGTCTGCCGTAATACCCAAAGAGCGAGGGCGGTGCGATTGAAACATGAGCATGGGGCAGCCAAGATGTCGACGATGTCCATTGATGCCCCTTTTCGGCTTCAAGCTAGCTTTTCACAGTAACTTGAATAATAAGGTCTTTGTGGCGATTGCGATTCGAATAGAGTTTTTTTGAATCGTTCCAAGTGCGGCGCAAAACTTGCACTGGATGAGTCAAAATCCTCAGTTAACCATTAAGGAGCATTTTCAATGACAGACAACATTATTCGAGATCTGACAAATCGGCTGAACCGCCTTGAACAGAAGCGAAAAGACACGAAAAGGAATCTGTTGGGCTTGGCGGTCGGTGCGATCGCATTGTCGTCCGTTGGAGCCACGCTGTCCAACCAGGCAGAGGATCAGAAAGACATTGTTTGTAACACACTACAAGCAAAAAAAGTGGTTATCCGTGACCAGGAAGGGCGTGAAAGACTGATTTTGGAGCTCGAATCCGGCGAGCCAACTTTAAAAATGTTAAATCATGAAGGTCGACGCCAAATTTATTTAGGAATCGATGAGTTTTGGGACGACGCAGCATATCTTTCTATTTCAAGTCGGCTTGAAAATGGCGACGTCGATAAACAGGCTGTGGTGGCAGCGACAACCAGTCGGCCAAATTCACCCAGTACTACACAGTTGATTCTTTATGATGGTCAGCCGAAGCAGAGAAACGCAGCTAAACGGCATGTGGTCAGATTGTCTTCAGGCCTAGCCGATCAAAAGCCCTATTTGGAAATCCAGGAATTATCAGAAAAAGGAGATGATGGGGTAAGCATGAAACTTCTTGAAGCGAGACCAACCGCAGGCGAGCGCGGAGTGTTGTTGGATACGAATCCCAGCCCGGCCACCTTATCTGGAGTGCAGTTCGCTGGGAAGTGAATGCTCCAGAATGGTCTCGAGCAGCAAGTGTCGTCTGTGCATTGCCGCCAAACGAGCAATGCGCGGCCAAGGTGAGCGTATGTGTGACCCAATAGCACATGCATCAGTCTGCTATGGCTCAAACACCCGCAGAATCACTTCATACGTCCGCCTACGATCGCATTCAATCGCTTCAAGGTGCTACCATTGCATCGGCAGCGGCTGACTTGGTCGCGATCGATACTGCCGAAGCCGGACGAATTCTGAGGACTTCGACACCAGACCAATTGCGCAAACGAAATGCA
>JANMHA010000076.1:0-11674 GCA_031374925.1 Pirellula sp.
CGTTTGTGTAAAAGGCTTTGTCGTTGTTTGCAATTGGTACCGCAGCCATAAGGTGGCGTGGCTCCAACGATTCAAGCAAAGTTCGATGGCTAGTTCTACTTCGAGTTTTTCTCAATCCAGATCGAACCTGCTCGATTAGAACATTACCAAACAATTTGCGATTGCTTTCGCGTTTGGCTAGAGCAACAAACCGTATTGCCTCTTTAGATGAACTGGTAAATCTCAGACGCAGCGGTGGTAACCACGTTCTAAATGTACCCCATCTGGCTGATAGGCCAAGCCGCTTGGAGGTGAATGTTTGGCTAGGAGCCGCGTGACGCCGACGCACCGGCGTGTCAAACCGGAGCGAGTTGGTGGGCCCTGGCACTCGAAATGGCAGAAGTAGCAAAGGACTTAGGCATATGCCCAAGACGATTGCCGGTGGAGTCGGCATGACGAACTCCCGGTTGCAAACCCAAGGGGTCTTGAGTTTAAAGACACTCTGGGCAGAACTTGCTCAACTAAGTTGAACCGCCGAATGCCGCCCGCAAGTACGTGGGGAGGTGGCTCGGGAATGGGCATTCTTACTCGATTTCGTCGCCAATTTTTATGAGCTTGACAGTTCCTCTGAGGACCTTAGCACGATAAAGCATATTCGTGCGAGACTGAAATTCGTAATCGATGTGCGTACCGAGGTATGCAGGATCAATTGTTATGGTCCAACGAACAATGCCTGTTTCCGGTGCCACTATCCGGACCGGAGGCAACACAACGGCTTGGAAAGGACGAATGACCAGATCACATTCCATGCCTCTGTCCGTCTTCGCGACAATTGTCATGGTTCCCCCCGATTTCGCGTTAGTTGGAGCTTCGAGGAGCGACGCATTTGTAGCAAATACCGGTTCGCCATCCACCAATATGTGTTTTGGATCGTGTAGATACTGCGTCATGGGAAATGGGTGGGGAGGTAGTCCATTTTGCGTACCTGCCTCCGCATATCCGAACTTGTTTACGTGACCGGGATAGTTGTCATCGCATAAATAAGTCCATACGGCCCACAGTTCACGTCCGTCTTTGTTAACTGGGGCGATGATGCGATACTCGCTGATACCCGACTGATTTTGGCTTCGTTTTAGGATTGTATGGTCCTGGTCCTCGACGATGAGTGGTTCGGCGAGCAAGACCACCTTGCCCGTTGAAAATGAATCCTTGAAACGCTGAAGTATAAGTCCTTGATTCGATTGCTCGCGTTCGTGCCACTGGCGAACTGTATTGGATAGCCAGCCAGTTAGCACGGCAAAGACCATGATCGCGCAAAGCATGCCTCGTAACGTGAATTGATATGAAGGTAGGCTTCCGCTCTCGTCGCCATCATCAGAAGAATAGAGGAATCTACGAACGAGTTTCGCGGCGAACCACCCCAAAACACAGCCGACAACCCACGGGAGTACGATTAGCGCTAACACGGCGACGGTCTCAACAAGCGAATAGAGAAGCGTCGGCTGAGAACCGCGAATGATATCCTGCACCCAATTTAGGACGGCTTCGATTATCCGCTTCCACCACGGGCCCATGGGAAGAAGAGCAACTGCAACGGACGAAAACGCAAACCATCCGATTCGTTGTGCTTGGCATGGAGACACAACTGCGAACCAGAAACCCAAGCAACTTGTGGGGACGGTCAGTGAAGCAGCAAGTCCAAAGCCGTGTCTCTGAGCAAACAGCGATAAGGGAAGGGACGCAAAAACAACGACAATCGCGAAGAGAACACGAACAATGCGATAAGACATAGATGCGTTCCTGTCGTGTCGATGACAATGTACGATTTGCGAGCCGACGGACGCGTAATTTTCTGGCGAGGCGCCGGTACCCCATTCCTAATGTACCCCATTCTAAATGTACTCCATCTGGCTGGACGAATGGGCACGCGAGCTACTTGGACGTGAATGTTTGGCTTGGAGCCGAGTAAAAATCGACGCTCCGGCGTGTCAAACCGGTGCGAGCTGGTATCTGAGCTTGCTTTTGCTGCAGCGTCTCATCCTAACGGAAAGTCAGGGGACTCACAAATGATTGTGACATCATTGTCATCCTCGAAAATGGTTCGAATCGTTTCATGCAGCTTGTTAACCTCGACGGACGTATCAATCGATCGTAGTTTTGTCCAATTCCATTTTTTGCCTTTGGGGGTGAGTACAGTTACGAAAATATCCAGATCATCCGAGTCATCGATTTGCATGCCGAGAACTCCGATCCCACATGTGAAGTCCAGTCCCTTGACTTCCACCCACCAACCCCAGTCCTCGCAAACAAAAAAGGGAACAGAATAACCGCGACTCGACAAATTTGATTGCAGGTACTGTGCACACGCTTTGCCATACATGCCTTCGTTCACAAGCTCGTCATCCTCGCCCGGCAAAATGCGAAGCTTGGTTGATCGAATGTGAAGAAAGGGATTCGTCGTCATGTGTTATTCGAACGGCTTCCTCGAACGGCTTCCTCGGAAGGACGAACTAGTAATTCCCCGGCGCGGCGCCGGTAAGCACATTCTAAATGTAGCCCATCTGGCTGGTTGAATGGGCAGGCGTGCTACTTGGAATAGAATGTTTGGCTAGGAGCCTAGTAAACATCGACGCTAGCCAGCAGCCGGTGGCGTCTACCGCTTCCACAGGTTGGACTGAGGCGGGATTCATGGCTCGCTCATTCACTGTGGAAAGCGTCGTACTCCTGCAGGATCGGCCTAGCCAGCAACCTAGCAGCTACCGTAGCAATTACGAATCCCATCCCTTGTGCAAGTGTCCGATTCCCTTCAAGACGCCGCTTCCACAGCTTGGACGGAGGCAGGATTCATGTTAGCCCATCAACTGTGGAAGCGTCGTACTCCTGCAGGATCGGCCTAGCAGCAACCTAGCAGTTACCGTAGCAATTGCGAATCCCATCCATTGTGCAAGCGTCCGATTCCTTCCAAGACGCTTCTTCTGTGTCGACATGCAAGTGGCGTGCGACTGCTGGATCGGATAGACTGATGTGAACTAGTTGGAAGGGTAAGCGTATGAAAAAACATGTTCGACTCTAATCCGTACTCGCCTACATTGTGTCCTCCATTGGAAAAGAGCGCTCGCCTTCGTTGGTCGATTTTTCGCGCAGGACTAATTGGCTTTGCGATTGCGGCGATGCCCGCAATATGTTTGGGGGGATACATAAGATATCAAAATCATGTGTTATTTTCGTCGCCGCCCGGTAAGGCTGCTTGTGGAATGATTGGACTTGCCGATGGATTATTCGTAGTCATCGCCCCATTTTGCGGAATTGTTGGTGCAGTATTCGGAGGATTGATCGCAGCAATTTTGAATTGGGTCGGCAATCATCGCTGAGAGTTGGCCACAGTTTTGACAGCATAGATTATGGGCAAAGACTGCAGCGGATAGCGGCGTGAAAGCGTATTGGGGTGAACTCGCTTCGATACGCTTCGATACTCGTTTTAGCTTGAAGACAATGATCCGATACATCGACACGGACTACCGGGGGATTCGCTACTTCATGTCTGACTTCATAAAGGAACTTGATCAGCCATTTCCTTGGGGTGAAGCAATGTTTGATTGCCAACTATTCCCACCCCCTGCGCTATCTTCATTAACGATGCTGTCTCTCCTTTCCTTGCTCCCATATGAGCACATAGACTGGGTTCATACCTCCGAACCAAACTCTGAGTATTGGCACGATGAAGTTGATAGAGCGAGCGTGCAACGCGGTGTCCAGAAACAAGTCGGGGAGGGCAAGCCCATGACGGCATGGTTCAAGGATCTAATGTCACTGTCCGATTGGGAGCTTTCCCACAATTTAGGTGTCAGTCCTCATTTCCTGTTCGTGTTTGTTGATCCCAAACAACCGACTCACGAAAGGATGAACTTGCTCCGACGGAAAATCCATTCACGTTAGCTCCCAAATTTAGTACTCATCGAGCTTCCCAACTAGTCGGCAGGACACGTGGCGAGTTGGCTATAGTTCAGGTGTCTGGGTTGGAAAAAATAGTGATGCCTCGAAGCTGGTAAGTTACTTTCGGAACCAGGAAGTAGGAGGTCATCCACTGTGCAAGCATCGTACTCCTGCTGGATCGTCCTACGAGCAACCAGCAGCTACCATTTCCACAGGTTGGACTGAGGCAGGATTCCGGCTACCTCATCAACTGTGAAAGTAGCCAGTAACCAGCGTCTGCCCCTTCCACAAGTTGGACGAAGGCTGGATCCTGGCCATCCAATTTGGATATTTCGCTTCCCCCGATACGCTTCTGCGATTTCCACAAGGTTGTGCCTAGCTGCTAGATTACCAGATTCGGCAGGATGCAACGGATACCTAATCAACTGTGGAAATGACTTGCCTAAATCAGTGATAGCCAAGTTGACAAATCAGAGATAAAGCCGCTACATTCGGGGAAATCATTCCCAAACCGGGATAAGAACAAGTTCGTCGAAAGAAGTAGGATGACCAGTCGATTGATCCTGATCTCAGCTCTGGCGATTTCGACATGCGCAGGATGCAATCCAACTGTTGTCGGCACCACCTCAAACAAATTGCCTGATCTTGAGATTGTCTATTTTGACTCGCCAGTAGAACAAATGACGCCGAATCCACCCAAGAACATTCACGTCGGTGACGGCATACGGATTCTTCGCGTTCCGGATGCGGATTTGAAACAGCGCGAAGATGAGATTGCCCGAGGCGCTGATATGGCTGGACATACTGCGGATACCATTGATCGAATCCTCGCTGAAAATCCAATCGTGAAGATTTGGCAAATTGATGAGTTTGGTTATCCTTGGTACGAGGTATCGCTCATCGCTGACGATGGTGAGCCCGAGGAACACACTCTAATGGTCTACGACGATGGAACCTGGGAAAAGGTCGCTAAATAATCGCTTCCTCATCACGGAACTGATACAATTCGACGAACAAAAAATTGCATCGAAGTGCTCGGTCGGTCGTTTTGACTTGCGTAAGGTCATCCGCTCGCACTCGATGAATTTGGTCGTTACCGTGCACGGATATGTCACTGACTGAAAAACCGACGGCCGAGGATTTGGTAACGCACATCACGCCTTTTTCCTGTGATGCTGGCTTTACGTTCCAACTCTACTGTCGATACTGCTACGACTCTGGTCGGATCTCGGGACATTCCAGAGACCGTGAAAGTAAAAAGGTACTGCTTGATGTTGCAGCAAAATTCGTAACCGCAGGGTGGCATCTCGAGAATAATATTCCAGTCTGCCGAATATGTACGCTTAAGCGAAATCAGCGCTGATCCTTCATTTCCGATGCGTGGGAATGAGGCACGGTACGAGCGGCACTTCCAACAGTGTATGGATCACAACACGCCAGAATTTGAATTCGCCATCACAAGTCACATCGAAGAGCCTTGATGCACGAGACTTACCTGCAATACTAATCCCATCAGCATCGATCGTACGAATTCGACCGAAGTTCTAAGCGTATACGAGCTTCCAATCCACGATAACATATAAAGGACTAGCTTCTGCGTCGTTGTTCTAGAGGCGTACGTGGGCTGGCCTTGGTCGCTTGCCGAATTGCGAATCTCGCAGGAACCTTGCATGCTCCGATTTCCACAGGTTGGTGCGTAGTACCGATTTTCAAACTAGCACAAAAACTGTGGACATTAGCGCTGGTCGATTCGACTACGCCTTCTTGATCGATTAGACTGGAGACTGCTAGTTGAGGGAGATGCGTAACTCCCCAAGATTCAGGGATAACCGTCCCAAACAGGGATAAAAACAAGTTATGCGGCGGAGACGATAGGATCACATGGAATCGGTATCAACTACGCGCATACTCGCTGAACGTTCGCTCGCCGAAACGTGTGGACAACAGTGCGTCGATTGGGCGATCGGCATGTTGATCACTGGTTTCGATAGCGACTATCTGCGGCGACTCGCATCTATGACGCCACCATTCAATCACTTTCAGATCGCCGAACTCCGAGATCACGCACTTGAGGAAAATGGACTTTCGATTACTGATGTTGCCACAAACCTTTCAAACTATTCGGCTGAGATACTTGCAAACGCTTTGCAGGATACGTCAAAGACACTTGATGCCTTGAAAACCGTAAAGGATCTGTGCGTCGCGAATGATTTCCAAACAGATCTTTATGAATTTTACCAGCTGTATTTTGCCGCGATTGACCTGCAAGAACAGGCCTACCAATACTACTGGCCAGACGCAACCCGCGATACAATTGACGCAGTCGTGAACCAACAAATCGAGAAATTCCTCGACGTTCGAAGAAATGCCGCATAACAAATAAAGGATTAGATTCTGCGTCGTTGTTCTAAGGACGAGCGTAGGCTGGCCTAGGTTGATTGCCGAATTACGAATCCCGCAGGAATCTTGCCTACGCCGATTTCCACAGGTTGATGCGTAGTCCGTAGTACCAATTTCCTTAATCGAAACACTGTGGGCGCTGGCTGCTTGCTGGGCTACTGCTACATTGGATAGACTGGAGCCGCTGGCGGCGGGAAGCCCAATCGTAGAACTGGCAAATCTGACGACCATGTGACCCACGGGTGGGATGCGTTATTATCCAAAAACCTAATGATCCGAAGGTCAAACCTGCGGGATTAGAACACCAAAGGGAAAGAATGGATCCTCGTTACATTCTTGTTTGCATTCCCGCAGCTTACTTAGTTGCATGCTGCCTGCCAGCAATTTGGTTAGCATTTGGCCGAAGCCATTTTGTCCTTCGAACTGTTTTTTTCTTATTTTCCGCTATCCTTCTTGGATTGCTGCCACGATATTTATTCGGACGTCCCCCCATTCTCGTTGGACAGGTCCTCGTCGGATCTGCAGTTATTGCCGCCAGTCTCGCGGGGATGCGTTGGTTGGATTTCCGACTTGTTTCACTTGCTAGTGGTATTAATCGTGAACAATTCGAACGCGGTACAGGCAAAACGATCGACGAGTGGATACGCGAACTGAACGCAAGAAATGCAAGTGCTTGGCCACTGCGTCAGTTGCAAGCCTACCTTCATAATCTTATACAAACTGATGACTGGGTTGAGGCTATCGTCAAGGCCTATGAAATATCGATCGGTCGAATTGAAGTAGAACGAACCGATACCGGCGAAGCATTGTATATCGTACCCATTCGAGCAAATGGAATCGGCCCATTCATCACGTCCATGCAGGAGCAGCGTCTGAGTATCAAGCAACTATTGTTTGCAAGTGTGTTCGTCGCCTTGCTGTTCTCGGTTATCCGAGCCATACCATACGACTGGCTAGACGGCCGGCATGTTTCAGCTGTGATGCTTTTGTCGGTTGTGTTTTCGATCGTAACCTTGTTTGTGACCACCAGCTCCTTGAGTATTAAAGGACCCACGTGGCGATCTTGGGCGCTTGGATTGCTTACTCTAGGGGTTGGATTCACAATTGCTAAACTCATTGGCCTGACAATGTTTCTGCAACGCATATCTGGCGTCCCGTTCATTTCCGAAACTGTCTTTGTGCTTGCAACGATTGCAAGCGTCGAAATGCTTCTTGCCTTGATGCTGGTTCGGCAGAATGGCTATCGTTTGGTAACGGTGAGACGCAAGGGAGTGTAAAACGCAAAACCGACTAAAGTCTTAGCTCCATATGAGTATCCAAATTGACGGAATGCAGAGAATCACCTGCGATATTGCTCGTCGCTAACGTGTTCCTTCCAGTCGACAGCCTTACCATCGAGCTGTTCCTGGATCGCGATATGGGTCATGGCTGTAGTTGCAGTCGCCCCATGCCAGTGCTTCTCGCCCGCAGAGAACCAGACCACATCACCAGGATGGACTTCCTCAACCGCGCCACCTCGCGCTGAACCCATCCGCAGCCAGCAGTAATTAGCAGCGTCTGCCCCAACGGATGCGTATGCCATGCCGTGCGAGCTCCTGGCTCAAACGTCACGCTAGCGCCGACCGCGCGTGCCGGAGCTTGTGGCTGGAACAATGGATCTATTCGGACGGTTCCGGTGAACCAATCAGCTGGTCCTTTGGCGGATGGCTGAGTCCCAACGCGTGTAATATTCATTTTTGAATCCTGTGTTGTGGTTGTGAAAGGTCGTCGGGCGTAGTCGGGAATTAGACCGTATCCACAGCGTTGTCCCATCCAGGTTAACAGCTTGCTTCTCCACAGTCGTCGATTCATCAAGCATTTCGCCAACTAACGCCGCCAATGCGCTCCTTAATCTCACTTTCCCAAAACCCACAGGAATCTGTTCGCTACCACTCGTCAAACCTCACGAGACGGATTTGAAAGCGTCGTACTCCTGCAGGATCGCCTAACGTCATCTAAAGATTCGATGCGGTCCAACAAATCCGAGTCAAGCATTGCCCTAAAGGGACTGTCGACGACGATGCACTGCAGCGCCCGTGCAACAGTGATTTGACGGCACTCGCTTCAACTACTGGTTACACTTAGCCTTAAATCAATGCTTGCTGCGGGTTCGAATCCCGTAGCTTTTGTAGTGTTCAGAACTACGGTAAGTTGAGAACACGATCCACAAAATTCTCGGCTTTCTCGCCATCTTTGGCGTCAACGACTTTGCCTTCAAGAAGAAATGCGGCAGGACTAGCAACAAACGTTTTCTCGATGCTCGGTTACGTTTTCTAACGCTGATAAGCTGACTTTGCAAGGAAACGCGAACGCAATGCGTATCCTGCAAACTATGTCATGCACCCCGAAACGCAAGATGGCAAAAGCTGATATTACGTTGGTTTGCCACAATTTGGTAGAACTGCGAAGATGTTTCCAAAGTGCTCAAATTTGAAAGGCGTCGCGATGACAGCGAATCATGTACCCTCTCTTTCTACCTTGCTTCAATTAGTCACGCATAGACTGAAGCGGTAAGCGGCGGCGAAGGGGGTTGGATTGGAGTAAGCTTCCTGCCAATCCACTACACGACTGTTGGGATAGTTTGTTGATGGTTCGATTTTTCTCGTTCAGCTAAAGAGGCTTGATTGTGATTGCTGATGCTGTGATGATTCTTTTCAGCTTGTGTCTTTGTCTGCCTACTCCGGGGGGCGATGGAATCGATCCAAAATTGGTTCATGACGAGATCAAAATCGGCAAGTTCATCTTATCTCTACATGACAAAAGACTTTGAGGAGACCTCCGAGTTGAGGAACACCCCTGCGAATGTTCTGCCGATAGCGGAAATACTCAAAATTGCGAATCCTAGTTTATATACTCGAAGGATCATCGATTTTGCGTTGGGAATTCACCATGATTTAGAGTTTGAGAGAGTCGTCATGCTTAATCCAGGTGGTGAAAACTGCCAATTTGCGGTTAGCTCGTCCCTGTATCCGAATCCTGGTGGATCAAGCGGCATCCCCTGGACTTATAGGTCCTGGGTTCGCGGGGATGGGAAGAAGATTGAACCTCAAATCTACCTCTGGGATTGCTGGTCCATCGACTCTAGATCCGATATTAACCTTCGCTGTCACATAGCTCTTAAGGATCTCACCCCTGCTAAAGGTAAAGCAAAACTTGTGGGAGATCAAATACAGAAAATTGCAGCCGAGGGACTTGATTCAATATTGACCAAACCGTCTGGGTCCGACCAGCCGCTTCCAAAATTTCGGTTCCACTCGCAAAAACTGATTGAAGGCCTGCCGGATCGGTTTCAGGTCTGGGAAGTTGCTTTTGTAGATGAGCAAATTGCCAAGCAACAGGATCCAAATGCGTTTAACAATTTTCGGATCTGGGTAACTGTTGATGGAAGGATAGGCGTTCTTTCTTTTGGTCCTGCCAGCGTCAAAGAGGTCAACTGCGATCCCTACTGAAATACATATGTCAAGGACGAATACCGTTTCCACAGGTTGGACTGAGGCTGGATTCGGGACTAGCTCAACAACTGTGGAAGTGGCGTACTCCTGTTGAATCGGACTAGTCAGCAACCTAGCGTCTTGCGGTCCACACGCTACCCATCCATGGGTGAAAATAGCCGAGTTAGTCATCGGCATTTGCCACAGATCGGACCATCCGCCGATAGTCACTGGAATTGCTCGCTTGTTCTATGCCTGCGGCATCGGCTAAACTTTGCAGCAAGGATCAATAATTCCAATTCGCGAGCGACAAGACCAACGAACTCAACAGGCAACTGAACTAAAGGGACAAGTGCAGGCATGGACCAGTCAAGCGTAACCACGATTTTTCAGGACATTGAGGCTGGATGGTCGTGCATCAATTTCTCACAACCGCCACGACTTAAGAAGAGCCGACTGCATTCTTTGCTCCAGTCGCTTGAAAGGTGGCGTCAAAACCACCCTATGCGCCGCATCGAACGTATCCAAGTCGTACAGTACGATGGAACAGTTCGTGGTCTAAACGTGATGTGGTCGATTTTTGAGCATTTGCAGGAGCAATCGAAAATCGAACATTTTAATATCGATGAGGAAGTTCGCGACTTGTATGGTCACGAATACAACGAGGCCTTAATGGAGGATGCTATCGGCTTTGCATCGAAAAACCCATCGCCTGGAATGAATGTCGTCATGATCTCTCGTCGAAAGATCGCCATCGTCATTATCCCACACAATGGACAGGCTTATGTGATGACGTTTACAAAGTTCCTAGCAACGCTTGAAAGCAATTCAGCCAATGACATCTCTTCCCAGTTTGATGAATGGACAACAGGGACCGAACAAGGATACTTTTGCGCTGTGCTGCCCGACGACTACCGAATGTGAGTCGAATTCGGCATCCAGCTGAATGTCAATTTAATGTTAGCTTCCTATCCACAATGTGGACATAGCCGCAGCCGGGATCCAGCCGATTCCCACCAAACAGTTCATGACAACTGTGGACGTTGGCGAAGGTTGACGCTGGATGCTTGCTCGACAACTGCTAATTCGGCTAGACTGGAGCTTGTTACTGGCTTTTGCAACTTACGCAAGACCGTTGAACTTAAACGTTCTGCCATTGGGAGCTTTCTTATGAGCACATCCTCGATCGACCTAACACCGGAGGATCGCAAAGATCTTCTTCGTGTCAGGACGAGTCGCAAGCTTCGGTGTCTGTCACAACTTCCTTTCGTAAGACGGTGCGAATTCTCTGGATGTTTTCGGTTATGGCGACGAGGCGGTACATACTCGTACAATCGATTCTTCTTCCCCTGGGCGTCACGAGTTTCAACGATCTACATTCGGCGCCCTGAATACGGAGATTCGGACATAAAGACATTACAGAACTTTGCCGGAATCGTTGCTGCAGATTTCGGGGACACCATGGTGACCGATTGCGGAATACTTGCGTTGGCCGCAAGCAAACAGACTTTGCAATATCTGTTCTTGTGGGGTACAAAGGTTGGTGACGGTATTGTGCATTTCGTCGAGAACATGCCTGCCTTGAGAATGCTCAATATATCAACGCAATTTATCGAGTATGATACTTTCTTGCGTGTCTGTGACCGAATTCCGGAATGCTACGTAATCCACGAGAAACATGGGCGAATGTTTCGTGGACTTACGGGGGACGACGCGATGCATGCTTGGGTATCGGACGAAACGTAATGGCGAACATATAAAGGATTAGATTTTGCGTCGTTGTTCTAGGGACGCGCGTGGGCCAGCTTTGTTGATTGCCATTCTTGGATTAGAAGCTTAAGAGGCCAGCCAAAATCTAATCCCATGTTCGAGAAGCCCAAGCGGCAGTTCTC
>JANMHA010000085.1:0-2204 GCA_031374925.1 Pirellula sp.
TAGCAAGGCTTGATTCAAAAACCGCTCAATGTTTGGCCGTAGACACAAGAGCGCTGCCGTCAAAATCGCGCATACCGCCGTAGCGATAGTCAGCAGCCAGACACTTACTTTTGCCGACTTCAATTTAGACTCTTGATCAAAAGCGGGTGATTCGTATGGGAACCTATTTGGCATTATCGCTTTGTCAAACTATTGTTACGCGGTCATGCGGTCAACCATCCGACGTTCGCGCCTCAAGAACGAACACCATTCCAGGTACTGCAGTAAACATATCATCATCCCGGTCATCGCAGCAGACGCGAAGATCGCAATTAGAAAGTTTGCGGTTAAGCTGAGAGGGTGATAAGTCGAGTCAAATTTGCATGGCCCCGATTTGTGTTGTGGATGATCCGCCAAATTGTCGGTACGCGATACGAGAGGCCAACCGAAGGTAATCGTGTGGGGGAATCGCAAGCATCCATCGGGCATCGGCAATGTGTTGTGAACCAAAGCGTTCGGTGGTGGTGACGCGCCGTACCGCTGATTGATCGCAAGGAAACATGCCATTGCGGTGGTGAAAAGAAACAAAGCTCGCAAAGAGAATCTGGCACGCTTCACGACACGATCCTATATCGACAAACTTGTATTTGTTCCGGTTTGGGACGGTTATCACGAAGTCTGGGGAATTACGCATCCCCGCCGCTAGCCACCTCAGTCTATCCGGTCCTGCTGGCGTAGTCTAATCGGCCAATCCTGCCTACACTGTGTCATTAACCAAACTGTGGAAGTGGCCGACGCGGGCTAGTGCTACTTCCAGAGTATTTTGGTGTAGCATATGGAAGTGGCTTTCTACCTGGCAACCGGAATATGGCTCACCCGATTTCGGTGACTTATTCCGGCGATCGAGGTGGATCATATGGATTTTGCAATTGTTCTGCAGTCGGAACAATCGGCTGCAGAAACGAGGTTCCAGTCGTAACACCTCGGAAAAGTGACAAATTGATAGCGCCGTGAATGTTTCCGACTATGAGCCCTGCAAGTAGTCCGAAGCCTCCCATACCACCCACTACCTCGTGAATGTAGTAACGCTTATTGTCTGCGAGCCAAGCACCATAGAACGCCCCAATGAGAAACATCGACGTAACCCACCATCGTATTGGTTGCCCTTGCACTCGTTTGCGAGCATCATGTTTTGATATCGCAAGATGCAAAAGCGTAGCGATACCGAACATGACCAAAGCCGCCAACCCAGCCCCGCCAACAGCGTTGACTCTGTCCATAAACGTCACTGGGATCGTGGGCATGTTTCTTCTCTCGATTTACGACCGAAATCGCGCGGTTGACGCAAGTTACGTTAGCTTTGGAAATCGCGAACCTCAACTCGATGCATTTCCCCAAGGCACTTCAGTCTATCCGATCCGGCAGGCGTAGTCTAATCGGCTGTAACCAATGTCCACATTTTATTGGACCAACTCGTGGACAACGCTGGTTACTGGGTAAGGCGGCCTCGGCTACGTCCACATGGGGATGGGAAGATTGCGGCGTAGAGAAGAGGCTAGGTTGCTGCTAGGCCGATCCCGCAGGAGTGCGACGCTTCCACAGTTGATGAGCTAGCCAGAATCCAGCCTCAGTCCAACCTGTGGAAGCGGTAACTGGTTGCTGGCTAGTCGGATCCTGCAGGAGTACGACGCTTTCCACAATAGTTGAGGTAGCCGTGAAATCCTTGAATCCAGCCAACCAATTAGGCAGCGGGGCTTTGACTCGCTTTTATTCAATTCATTTCCAGTACGCACCTGCACTAGACTAGATTGGTCTGCATTCATTTCTTCCTTCCGCTGCGATTTGCTCTTTGTAGCATTTCTTGGCGCATGTCATTGCTCGCCATCCATCGGCCGCCATGAATGCCATTATAGAAGACGATCGTGTTCTTTAAATGCTTTACGAGTTCCAATACAGTCTTCTCATCGATTCTCCGCGTTGCTGTGAAGTCCAGAACAACGCACTTCGGCATCGTTTCTATATCGTTGGCAATTGGCACATTCTTCAAGTAGGGAATCAAACCCATGACATCGGACGGTTGCAAATTCGGATTTTCGAAAACAAAGCGCGAAGTGTAGGTGGGGTGTGCGACACCACCCGCCCAACTAATAGCACGGCGAGCGACTGCGTGAGGCGAGATCCAAGAATATAAAACACTCGAAACGAAGACGATAGCAAGACAAATT
>JANMHA010000099.1:0-2232 GCA_031374925.1 Pirellula sp.
AAATGGGCGGATTTTATTCATCCTGGACGGTTTGCGGGACAGGTCGCGCCGAAGCAACTTACCTACTAAACCGACAACTGACAACTGACAACTGACAACTGACAACTGACAACCGACAACTGACAACCGACAACCGACAACCGACAACCGACAACTAAAATCATTACCGCTAACTCCTCAGAAATCGAAAGTATCGTCCGTCGGGTGCTCGCCACCTTGATCGATGGCGGTACGTCTGTGGCTAGCGATTCGACTAAAACGTCGGAGACTGCTAGGCCTTCGACACTGAGCTTGGCGGATCAGGTCGTGAGCGTTTCGCTGCTCAAGAATCGGCTGCTTGGTATTCAGGTTTTGGAGATTGGCCAATCTGCGGTATTGACTCCAGCGGCTCGAGACTACCTTCGCGAAAGCAAGGTCGAGATCGTTCGCGGGGCGAAGCATTCGTCCAATGAGCCTGTGGCACTAGCCGATGTCAAAGCTGGCTCAGTTAGCACGTCAGGCTCAAAAGAAAGCGATCGTCCTCAGCGACTGATCGTGGCAGGAACGGCGGCTTGGATGCCTGCTGTCGCTAAGCAATTGTGTTCAAAACAAGCCAAAGTTTGCTCTGCGTCTATCGATGATACGGCCGCTTTGCGAACGGTTGCTGAGGGAATTCGGGCGGGGCATCAAGCTGCCGTGATGCTGGTTCATTCGGCGCATGCAACATGCTGGCAAGCGGCTCGTGACGATTCCTTGCGACCTGCGGTTGTAGCGAATTGGACGGAGCTGAACGACGTATTGCGCGAGGTTCCGGCCAACGTGTTGATCTTGTCCGCCAAGGCTTGGAACTTGCCATCGTCTTGCAACACCGCAAGACGGTTTTTTCAACACCTACAAAACCGATCTTGATCGAATAGGAATCGTACGATGCAACTCTATCAAGTCAACGGAACAGTCACGCTTAGCCGGGCACATCCCAGTTTCCAAGGTGCTTCGCTGAAGACCGCGGAAGCGTACGGAGATGTGCTCCTAGGGCGCAAGACCAACGATCCGGACTTGGTTGTCGTATGGGACGACCTAGGCGCTTCCGAGGGATCGATCATTGCGGTCAGCGATGGCGCCGAAGCGGCCCAGCCATTTCGCCCCAGTCAAAAACCGGTCGACGCGTACAACGCGGCCATCATCGACGAACTGAACATTTAACCAACTTAATAAACTGACTAACCAACTAACATTTCACATCGAGAGAACCGACTGACATGAATGCTCACAAGATCAAGCAAGATATGTGCGAGATGGGCCGCAGGCTCTACAACAAAGGCTTCGCGGCTGCCAACGACGGTAACATCACTGTCCGAATCGGTGAAAACGAAGTACTCTGCACACCGACAATGCATAGCAAAGGCTTCTTGAAGACCGAAGATATTTGCACCATGGACATGTCGGGTAAGCAGATCGCTGGTATCAAGAAGCGATCCAGCGAAGCTTTATTGCACTTGGAGATTTACAAGAAGCGAGCCGATATCAAGAGCGTGGTGCACTGCCATCCACCGCACGCGACCGCATTTGCTGTTGCTCGCGAGCCGATTCCCCAGTGTGTATTGCCTGAGGTGGAAGTGTTTCTTGGCGATGTGCCGATCACTCGCTACGAGACCCCTGGGGGAAAGGCGTTTGCTGAGACCATTCTGCCGTTCGTCGAAAAGACCAACGTAATTATTTTGGCCAACCACGGTACGGTCAGCTATGGCGTCGACGTGGAACAAGCCTACTGGTGGACCGAGATCCTCGATGCTTATTGTCGCATTTTGATGTTGGCTCGGCAGTTGGGCAACGTTTCTTATTTCAGTGAAAAGGAAGAGCGAGAGTTGCTCACACTCAAGCAGCAGTGGGGTTGGTCCGATCCACGCAACACCGAAGAGTACAAGAATTGTGACGTGTGTGCGAACGATATCTTCCGCAACTCGTGGAAGGAGTCTGGAGTGCAGCGCCGTGCGTTTCCAGCCCCACCGCCGATGCCAGCAGCGAATGCGAGCAAGATCGAACAAGCGGTCAGCCAATCAATGGCCGGCATCGCGCCAGTGCTCAAAGCAAATACATCGCAGGGAGCAGCAAGTGGACTGGCTGGTATCGATCAAGAGGAACTCGTGAAGCTGATTACGGCTCAAGTCATGAAGCAGCTTGCGCAGTAGCCGTTAGCCAAATGGCACTCACTTTGTTCAAATTGAGCCGCGGGCGCTAGCCGCGACAATAGTG
>JANMHA010000122.1:0-4543 GCA_031374925.1 Pirellula sp.
CGATCGGGATTCCTCACGATCGCTTGCGGCGGTGAAGCCGATTGGTCGACTTCTGCGCGACCTCGAAATGGCGATCATCGCAGGAAATGAAGACTCTGCTTGTCAGATTTACACCGAAGTCCGGAGTCGTGGGCGACTGAGTGCATCGAATCTAGCGTTTTTGCAAGTCCATATCTTCGCTGCGTTCAATCATTGGGCAGAGATTCTACTCATGCCCAATTTGAGCGACTTAATGCAAGTCCGCCGACCAAAACGAATTTCACAGCAACTCGCCGCAGCTGTGTATTCTCAAACCTTACTCAAGCACGAAGTGACAAACGAACCTTCGGCAGCGATCCTCGCATTTCGCAATCAATGCGGACGATACCAAACTCTTGTCCGATCAACCGATGGATTTCAATCGGCAGCAGCGATCAAATTTGCGATGATTGCTGCTGTCGCTGCCGATCCGCCCAATCGACCACTCGCAGAGCAACTTCTTTCAGAAAAGGTGGTGGATTCGGATCGGTCTTGGTGTGAATCCTTGCTTTCACAATTGGAGGATTCGCAACCGACCGCTACGGTTGCCGAAGCAGTCGGCACGTTCGAACTCGCGGAAACCCGATACACCGAAGGCAACTTTGATGAAGCGTTCACCCTTTACCTGGTTCAATTGCCTAGTCATCGATCCGTGTGCCGCGTTCTTGAGTTGGCGGTAGAGATCGACAGCACTAGCGCCGCGTTGAAAGCGATTGAGTTTCTCGAAGCTGCCGATGACGACGTTCGCGGAAGAGTGCTCGGACGTAAAGTTTGCAATGGCCAGATTGAAACACTTACGAGCCTCCTTGGTCAATCCGCGACGGGTGATCCGAAACCGATATCGTCGCTCGCAAAGTGGTTTGAATGTCTTGACGATGCTAACAATACGGCCAATCTAATCCAAGTCTTAGACTACGGCATTGGCGACTGGTCGATATCACCGGATTCGAATGCCAGCCAGATTGCGGAATTACTGCGGCCGCCTCGAACCGGAACTGCCGCCGAAACGATTCGCAATTCGGTGCCGCTCTTCATTCGCACTTTTCTCCCCGAACGCGAAGCAAAACGGGAAAACAAGGCTATTTACAACGCGCTGCTTGAACTGTTGATCTACGACGAATCCATTGGCAGCGACGATCTTACCGCCGTCGAACAGCTCGTCGAGGCAATTCTGACCACCGCGCCTAGTCACGATCCCGGTAACAACGACTTCACCTTTGCCGCCGATATAACCAAACACCTTTGGGAAACCGTCGCCGCCCCACGTCATCTCGACTGGGCGCTTTCGATGTTGGATTTGTTGATCGACACGGGAACTCAGCAGCACGCCAGCCTCACGCCAATTTTGGTCGCAATCACCGAATCCGTTCGTCCGTGGGCTCGTCGCGTAACCGCCGATCAATGGTCGTTGTTCGACCTTCTCGCGAGCGACCTTGGCCTATCTAAACTGCTCGCAGGCTTCCACCCCGAATCCGAACCTAAATACCCAGCAGACACCACGTCGTACCGAGACGCACTGAAAGGCAAGAGTATTGCGGTATACTCTCTAACCGAGCGAATTGCCCGCCGTTTTGGCCAACTCGCTGTACAGGCCTTCGACGGAATTAAAATCCACTACGTCCACGATAAGGCCCTCACTGATCGCATGAAGAGCCTCGCTCAAAGTGCAGATATCTTCATCGTGAATACGTGGGATGCAAAGCATGCCGCTACCATTGGCATTAAGGATAACCGACCGGAAACTCTTACTACGTTGGAGCCCATGAGTAAATCACCATCGTCCTTGTTTGCGATACTAGAGTCGTACTGTTCAAAGGATATTCGTCGACTGAGGGGAAGTGAAAGTGACAAGTGACCCAAAGGCAGGACAAAAACTTCGAGCATCAATTGATTCACTTGCGACAGAGTATTCTCGAACGACAGCTGGAAAAGGAGCGGCCCTTGTTGACGCTTTCTTGCCAGACGAAATGGCAGCAGAGTTGATTCAAGATTTAATGGGAGACGTGATCTTTCGATTCCTACTTGCAAGTGCCATGTATATTCGTTCAATCAGTAGTTCCGAAAGCTTTGACGCATCTTTAGATCGATTTATTTTGAAAAAAACACGATTGACAGGTGACTTAGCAAAAAGACTCAGGCAGAACTTAAAACAAGCTGTATTTGCGTCTGAAGAAGAACGTCCGAAGAACGAGCGTAGATCTCGCATGAAAAATAAGCAACAGAGTAGAAACTGCTATCTCTGTAGTGGAGCAATCGACGATGATGCGATTCTAGACCACGTTTGGCCACGATCAGCTGGCGGTGGAAATGGCAAATCGAATCTCCGAATTGCTCACGCATTTTGCGAAGCTGTTAAGGCTGATTTTGCGGTGAGCGGAGACGCACCCATAGGACGATTCGCATTTCAATCACTCCCAAGAACTTTAATGGATGTGAAGCCGAAATGGTGGCCATTGAGCATTTCTACTGACATCGAATTCAGATCACTTCTTGATGATGTTCGGGGAAGCCAGCTAAAACTCGCAGTTCTTAGTCGTCAAGAGTTTCAATGCCACAAATGCGGTAAGCCTTTTTTCAATTCGAAAACTATTTCGGTTGTTCGAAGAAATCACGACGAACCATGGTGGTTCGCAAATGTTGTTGCGGTCTGTGAAGAATGCGAGAAGTCCTGACATATGAAAACGATTCTTGGTCAACTGATTCGGCAACGTGACTCAAAGAAAGCGATTGCTTTCTTTTCATTTGCCTCAACGGC
This sequence comes from Pirellula sp., assembly GCA_031374925.1. Lineage (GTDB taxonomy): Bacteria > Planctomycetota > Planctomycetia > Pirellulales > Pirellulaceae > JBKCUI01. Next base: position 2,774 of record JANMHA010000122.1, read on the forward strand.
GCGAGAGATTCTTGAATGGGCGGCTATTGAGCGAACCAACGATAAGCCAGGCGCTGCACAACGTCTGAAAAACAATGCACACATTAAAACGATCCAAGCATTCATCCATGCATCTGAAGAAAACATCATTCCAACTGCGGTTACGTTGGCGGTAAAGCCAGGCGCATACGAAGTTGAAGAATTTGAAGTTGAAGGATGCAGTATGCCTGAGAGAGTGACGCTCGCGCAGTTGAACATCAAGCCATTTAAAGACAACAACAAACCTGCATTAATAATTGACGGCCAGCACAGAATACTCGCTTTAGCAGAATTGCCTGAGCAACCGACATTGTTGGTCTGCGCGATGTTGGGTGCCGACGATTTGGAAAGAGCACTGCACTTTGTTGTAATTAACAACAAGACAAAGCGGGTACCCGCAGATTTAGTTAAAGCAATTTTTGCCGAACTGACGAATCAACAGCGAGAATCTCTCAGGAATCGATTATCTAAAGTGGGCATCACACTCGGGAATTATGAAGTAGCATTGGACGTGCTTAATTCGGAAAAATTTAGTCCATTTGCTGGTTTACTTGATTGGGATATAAACAGGAAGGGAACTCGTCGAATCAAGCCGAATGCACTGGAAGCTTCGCTCCGTGCGATAGTTGCCGACCTACACACAAACGAGGAAATCGATGTAGACGACGCAATTCAAATACTTGCAGCAATGTGGCGAGGGGTCCGAGACTCTTGGAATGTGAAAACCGTAAAATGGATCGCAGCCAATAGCAAAGATGTAGGAAAGCACTCGAAGTTAGTCGACAAGGCTGGATTGGTTGCTGTCACGGAGTTTCTTGTCGAAAGACTAAACCTAATGTCGGAAGAAGGTTTAGACGCGACCGACGTTGTCGCCGTTGAGGAATACTCTGCCAAAGTCATGGGGAACATTCCTTCTCGCTTTTGGCTAATGGAATGGAACGAAAAGCAACTGGACACGTCCGTTGGGCGGGGCTTAATTCGCCAATCCCTGTCGTCGATACGCTCGGCAGTTGCTTCGAAAGCGGATGACCCGCTGCGGGAAGCCGTGTTGATATCTTAGCAAAGGTTTATCACTCGCCATTCTCAAACGCTCCTGCCCGATCCAGGCAGGTCGAACACAGGCCACAGGGATTCTCGCCACCTTGATAGCAACTCCAAGTCAGATCGAACGGCACATTGAGTTCTTTACCATGCCTAACTATATCTCGTTTCGACCACCGAACAAATGGAGCAAGGATTTCAACTGGAGTACGGTCACACACGTGTGTTGCTGCATTTACCGCTGCAGCAAATGCGGGTTGGCAGTCGGGGTACGGTGTATAGTCGCCCGAGTGCGCTCCAAATGCGACGGAGTCGAAGCCCGTTGCAATCGCCCATCCGGTGGCGATGGAAAGCATGATCATATTGCGATTGGGAACGACAGTCACCTGCATAGTTTGTGGCGAGTATTCGCCGTGAGGCACATCGACCTGACGGTCAGTCAACGCGTTCGATCCGAAAATGGTCGCCAGTCCTGTCACGTCGACAACTCGGTGCTGGATTCGGAGCTTTGAGGCAATCGTGCTGGCCGCGTCCAACTCTTTTCGGTGACGCTGGCCGTAGTCAAACGAGATTGCCTTCACTTCGTGTCCAAAGTCAATTAGATGATACAGCAAGGTCGTGGAATCAAGGCCACCAGAGAAAACTACAATCGTTTTTCGTTTCAATGCCCCTTCCTCCAAACCAGTTCTCGATACTGCCCCAGTAAATGGC
>JANMHA010000145.1:0-20168 GCA_031374925.1 Pirellula sp.
CCGATCGGACGCGCTCGGACGGAGGCAAGCTCCGAACGGACGGAGGCAAGCTCCGATCGGACGGAGGCAAGCTCCGATCGGACGGAGGCAAGCTCCGATCGGACGGAGGCAAGCTACGATCGGACGGAGGCGCGCTCCGAGCGGCCGAAAATGCTTCACTGCGGTGCTCCCTAGGGGAGGGTCGGCCGTAGGCCGGCGTAGGCCGGGGAGGGTGAACTGAATTGTACAATCACTTCTCGCACTTCACCCTCCCCTCGCTTCGCTCGACCCTCCCCAGCGCGAGGGTGAATAACCAGACGATCTCGATGGGGATGATGGCCAAGCTTCTAGACGACCTCCACGGATGGATTGGCGCCTGGGAAAGAGTCATTCGATTTGGACGAACTTGGAAGTTTATTGGAACCCAACCCATCCGACGTGGCTTTTCTAATGTATTGAGATGTGACACCAACACTAACAGAATTGGAATTGACGATCGAATCCTCGTACAACAGCGATTTGAAATTGGACGAACTCGCCGAACGCGAGATCGTTAGTATGGCCAAGTTGGATCCATCGGCCGTTTCCTATCTCTATCGACAACACTACGGAGCCATCCATCGCTACGTGAATCGTCGCATCGGTAACTCGCACGATACTAACGACATCGTCGCCGAGGTGTTCATGTCCATGGTACGTTACTTGCCTCGATTTCGGTGGACCGGAGCGCCATTTCGATGTTGGCTACTTGTCCTCACCACTACCCAAATCAATCGATGGATCCGCAAAAAAAGGTTTTTTAGTCTTTGGCGATCGATTGATTTAGCTGAACCGCTGATGACCGAACCAACTGACAAAGTGGACGAACGACTTGAACCGATGCGAATTGCTCTATTGGCGTTGCCGTTGGCCTTTCAGACCGTACTGACATTGCACTACTTCGAAGACCTTTCCATCGACGCGATTGCGGAAATCATGAACTGCCGTCCCGGAACGGTCAAATCGCGATTGTCGCGAGGCAGAGAAATGCTGCGACAAAAATTCACAAACCCTGAGGATAATTCAGATGAACAACGACCAATTGGAAACTTGCTTAAAAAATTTGAAGTCTAGCTCGCGCGAGTCGGACAAGGTTGATGGTTGCTTAGAGGAGCGAATAATGGAATTGCATTCGAGCTTGGGAAAGAAACGCAAAAGAACAAAGCGATTGGCCGCTTGCATTGCACTGCTGTTGGTCGCAGGCACCAGTTTTGTAGCGTTGGGTGGTGACTCAGCGGTAATGAACTATGTTTCGCCATCCACCGAAAAAGATGTACACGGGAACCCAGTACCTTACGATATGAACTGGGGTAAATGGATGCATAGCTTGCATGATCATTTGTGGGAGCATTTTCGAAGCCACCATGGCGGAGCCTAGTTCCTTTCAACGGCATGCCAATACCCCCGAGTTTACTCGGGGGATGTTTACCAAAACTCTGGAGAAAGTGGCGTACGCCTTTAGGATTGGCTAGACTGGGGGAGTATGAAAAGGCTAAACGAAAAATCATGGCTGTGCCTACCGGGGATCGCGATCCTTATCGTGTCTGTGTTTCTAAACGGATGCGGTTCAAAACCAATTGATCCTCGGCGGACAGCACGTTCAGAGCCGCAGCAATCTGGACGGACGGTACTTCTACCTCGCGACTACAATCCAACGACTGGCGTCCCTACCTGATCGACTCCCCGTTCCCGGCTCGTCGTGAACCCGCGATCACTTTGACATCGCCAGTTTGTTCTTCGTTGTTGGCTTCGTCGGTTGCGACGGCTTTCAGTTTACCATCGGCCGGGAATGTCAGTTCGATTCTCCAATCCACCACGCCTGCGCGAATCGACACGAACGTCGCTGGTAGGCCATTGACCACAATCTTAACGATCTTGCCGTTGTCGTGCGAAACGCCACAGACGACAAGCTTCCCATTCACCTCTCTGACCGATGTAATCATCGTCGCTGGCGGAACATCATCGATTGGGTCGAGCAGTTTGGGCCAGGGGACTGCCGTAACTTCAGCGACTCGCGATTCGTCGCTCGTTAAGGTGGGTTCCTCTCGGTACTTGTTTCCGTCGCCGATCAAATCGTTCGCGGCTGTGCTGACAACTTTCGCGTGCCGACCGATGCCGAAGTAATCGTGGATGAAAATAGGTACACCGCTTGTTATGGGTGGAACGCGGGTGCCAACTCCGCGATTGATCAGCGGCCATCGATCTCGATACTGTTCTGGGCGGTTGACTACAACGTTTCGAAAGTGAGTTTCGGCATCACCATGGATATTCACGTCACTGATCTGAACGAGCGGTGTCGTTCGATTGCCGTAACCGGTCGCAAACGTCAGCCCATCGACTGAGATCCGGCCGGTTTGCGCGCTAGCGTCATCCATGCCTCGATTGAACGGTTCTGCATCAACGGACGAGATAATGAGGTTGACGTACTCATGGTTATCAAAGGCGGGCCGGTAGATTCCATAGGCCGCGCTATGAATTCGCAAGTTTTCTATCCGCATCGAGGGACTGTGCGGGCGGAAGGCATAATGCGAGCCCCAGATAGAAAGGTTTCGGATCATGTGTGGATGCCGCGAGTCTGGGCCAGTCCAGTCGATACTTTTGATCGTTTCCAACATCTTTTGACCATCGATTGGACTGTCAGGCTGGCTATTGCCGTTGGCTGCCACCACCATCCCGTAAAAGCCTTCCGCATGTGCTTCGTTGTCTTCAAATCGCCACAGCGGAATCGTTCGAACATCGACGATCCGTTGGCTCCCATCCGATTGCCGAATCGGTAGGTTGGTGTCAAAGTCACGCCGCTTTTGCATGTCGTAACGGTAACCGTACTCGTCGTTCTCCGTCGTGACGTTTCGCGTGAATGTGTTGAGACCGTTCGCCCACCAGAACCCTGCCCCTTCATTGGGATCGAACGGCAGAGCCTGAAGTGGCAAACGCGGTCCTTGATAAGCTTGCACGGCGAGATTGTGATCCAAAAGATTGTAGACCTCCGTCCCATCCTCCAGAAAATAGCCGTGGCCAACGCTCTTGTAGCCAACGCAGTCGCGCACCAGGAGGTAATGCGTACCGTGAATCGTGATCCATCGGTTGTGCGAATCGACGATCGACACCCCTTGAACACTGCTACCTCGCATCGTATCGCCTACAAGATGGAAATGGATTGAGTAACGTCCAAGCACTCCCTCTTTGCCAAGATGGGCGAAGCGTGCATGGCTGATACCTCCTTTGCTAAAGCGATGGAAGACGGTGTGGCCGCGGACACCACTTGGGTCGGCGCTCTCGATGATGACGTTGCGGGACAGATTGGCGACTTCGCCGTGGAACTCCCCCTTTCCTGAATGAGCGAATTTCAAAGGTTGGTCGAGCGTCAGTGTAGTTTCTTCGATGGCGGTGATCGTGCGTTGTTCGGTTTGGGCCTCCTTGGCTCGCCGTGAACCTTGCCGGAAGCCGGTCCCGTTCCCGGCGCGACTCGTGGCCGTAACAATGACCTCATCGCCAACGCGCCAGCCGCTGACTTTTTCAGACAAGGTTACGGTGTTAGCTCCGACTGCAACGTCCGCACCAAGCTTCACCCAAGAGCACGACAACGGGCTGCCATGGAACTCCATTCGCCCGGAACAGCAAGCGATGGCTGGTGCGTCTTTCGGGTTCATTCCTTCAAAAAGATGAAGCCGAATGCGAGCGGAAAACTCGGCCGGAATGGGTTGCTCGGGCGTACCTACGATGAGCGACGGCCAAAGCTCGCTCGAAGTTATCGGTCCCTCCATGGTGCCTTCGAATTCACAGGCAAAGCCATGCTCGGAACATTCGTCCGTGTGCTGAATGGTAAGGATGCCGACGTTCAATTCCGTATCGCGATCGCGGGCAAAGTTGAGCGTGCCGACAATTTGTAGTAGTCGCACGACCTCTTGTTGTTTAGCGTCGTATTCGACGGTGGTGCCCCGACTGACGAGGACACGATCACCTTGTCCTGGCACTCGCGCGGGGTTCCAAGTAGCGGCCTCGGACCACTTTCCACTCCGAACCGATTGATGGGAAAATGAGACATGTTCGTCATGATCTGTCTGCCCCAAAGCAGGCGAAACACAAACGATCGAGGCCACGCAGCAGGCAGCCGACGCAATGGAGCTAATGAAGTTACAAACCATAGAGACCTCGCAAGGCAGGATGAATGACAGGCTGGAAGGGCGTGCGGTAGTTTCATGTATACCAAAAGTTGAGGCACAATGCGCTCGATCAAGTTTTGACCCAAGTCACAAAAAAAGTTGGGGACCTATTTCTAAGCCGCAAATTACGACAAGTAGGTCCGCATCTCCGAGGCGGACATGCCACCTGAGGCCAACATGCCCGCGCATCTAAAAACGGCTGCTAAGCAAATGCGCGCAAGTCTTGCGCCGCCTAAGCAATCCGAAATGGATTAAGCATTAGACGATCCAAGCTTGGCAAGCACCGCGTGCACCTGTGGTAGGGCATCCAATGGAACGGCCCCCGAGTGAGAACAGACCGCTGAGGCGATCGAGCAAGCCTTGAACAGATTCTCAATATGAGTTTCTCCCCGCAGAAACCCTAAAAGGAATGCCGCCGTAAAGGAATCGCCGGCACCGACGGTATCTCGGACTACGGTCGGAATTCCAGCCTGCTCTACGTTTCCCGTTGGAGTCATCAGCACAGCACCCTTGGCTCCACGTGTCATGACGACTAGATCGAGATCTTGCGTGTCGAGCAATTGCGTAAGCAAGACGTTGGGTTGAGCTGCCGATGCAAGGCCACACGCGGCGCACACCTCAATCAGCTCGTCGTCACTGAGCTTCACGATACTGGCTAGCTGAATGGACTCTCGAATCATCCGACTGTCGTAGAATGGCGGGCGAAGATTGATGTCGACAACCCGCGAAACACCCGCTTCGCGCGCCGTTTCCAAGCACCGCCGAATCGTGCTCCGCGAAACTTCGGAGCGTTGACCCAGCGTCCCAAAGTAAACGGCGTCCGCGGCTGCGACTCGCGATTCCAATTCGCGGTTCGAAGCGATCCGATCCCAAGCCGAGTCTTGGTGAATCGCAAACGTCGGCTTGCCAGCATTGTCGAGCGCAACGCCCACGGTGCCGGTCTGCGCGCCGGGAATGACCTGCAACAGACCCACGTCGATGCCATATCCATGGAGAATGTTCACGGCTTCGCGTCCATGTCGATCCTCACCGACCGCGCTGAGCATGGTTACGTCGGCCCCGAGGATCGCAGCATGACAGGCAAAATTGGCGGGCGCTCCGCCGAACCGCTCGCCATCCGGGAAAAGATCCCACAGCACCTCACCCAACGAGATGATTTTTGGTCGTTTCATTTCAATTTCGCGATTTCAGAATCCATCAAGCCAGCGACGGCAAGCCCGAAAAACGATAAACTGATCGTCTCCTTGCTCATTGTATCTCGCCGTGGATTAGTCGGTTGCAATCGGCAGTCGAATTCCTTGCTTTTAGATTTCGAGAGTGAATTTCTGTGAACGCGATCCATGATGGTGAACGAGGTGGGCCTACAGCTGGACGCGCAGCTGGACCAAGCCGATACGAACTGACCTTGCTCCGAGCGTTGGCTCGTGAGTTCCCGAACATCGATTCGGCGCTGGCCGAGATCGCGAGGTTGGCGGCCGTACTGACTTTGCCGAAAGGGACCGTACATATCATCAGCGATATTCACGGTGAGCACAACAAGCTGAGGCACGTCATCAACAATGCTTCCGGGACGCTACGGCCTCTGGTGGAACGTCTTTTCGAACGACGAATGGAATCCAAAGAGCTTCAAGAATTTTTGACGCTGATCTTCTATCCTGCGGAGGTGACGCAGCGATTGGAGCAGACCCTGACAGATCGCGAAGAGCTGCGAACCTTTGCTCGACGGACGCTCCGCCACCAATTTGAATTGGTGCGCGTTTTAGCCTCTCGTTACAGTTTGAAACGTGCGATGCAGGTGTTTCCTCGTGAGTACGCCGACCTATTCTCCGAGATGCTTCACGAGCCGAGTAATGAAAGGGGTCGTGAGTTCGTCGAAACCATCGTCGATGAGCTTCTCATGCGAGGCCGGGCGCTTCATCTCATTCACATCACTGGTCGTCTCATTCGGAACCTAGCGATCTATGAACTGATTATCGGCGGCGACTGTTGGGATCGCGGCCCGCGCGGCGACCGAGTCGTCGACTACCTCCGAGATCAACCCAACGTCTCGTTCATCTGGGGAAACCACGATATGGCATGGCTCGGAGCCAGTCTCGGGCACGAAGCGCTCATTTGCCATGTTTTGCGAGTTTCGCTGAGGTATCGTTGTCTAAGGCAACTTGACGAAGGCTATAGTATCCCTCTGACGCCACTGGAGCATTTGGCCCGAAACGCCTACGCCGACGATCCTGCCACTCAGTTCAAACCCAAGTCGAGTGGGATGAGACCTGATTTGATCGTAGCCCGCATGCAAAAGGCAGCGGCCATCATGCAGTTCAAGCTAGAGGGACAGATGCTTGCCCGACATCCCGAATGGAAACTAGATCACCGTCGCTTGCTCCACCGTATCGACCATGCCAGCGGGACGATCGAAGTCGATGGATTGGTGTATCCGCTGCGCGATACTCTACTGCCAACCATCGACCCTGCCGATCCATACTCGCTCTCGCCGGCCGAGCGTGAATGCATGGAGCGGATTAAATACTCGTTCACTAATAGCCAAAAGTTAGGAGAGCACCTTCAGTACATCGTTGGTATTGGTTCGATGTATCTGCGGCGAGACGACCACCTGATATTTCATGGTTGTGTTCCTTGTGATGAGGGGGGTGAGTTCCTGGCGATGCCGATCGAAGGTGAACATCTCAGCGGCCGCGCGATGTTCGACGCAATAGAGCGAGCCGTGGTGCGTTTGGTGGAACAGCCTCAAGAGCCGCGATTAGATCTGCTGTGGTATCTTTGGAGCGGCCCCCGTTCACCGCTGTTTGGCAAGGACCGCATCGCCACGTTCGAACGCGACTTCATTACCGACAAAACCCTGCACCATGAGACCAAGGATCCCTATTTTACTCTGATTCACGAGCCGTGGTTCTGCGAGAAAATACTCGCCGAGTTCGGAGTTGATCCAGCTCGCGGACTCATTGTTAACGGCCACGTTCCAGTGAAAATCGAAACGGGCGAATCGCCAATCAAACGCAGCGGCAAGGCGATTACCATCGACGGAGCTTTTTCCGAAGCCTACGGCGACCACGGCTTCACTCTAGTCCTCGAGGCCGACCGCACCGTCCTTGCTAAACATCATCATTTCGATTCGGTCGAAGTGGCAGTGCGAGATGGCGTTGACATCATCCCGAGCATCACCACCATCCGTCAATGGGATCAGCCCCGCTGTATGGCTGACACGGAACGCGGCGAACAGTTTCGCTGCGACATCACTTTGCTCGAACGCTTAATCGAACTCTACCGAAATAACGACCTCCGCCAAGACGATTGGAGACAGGCCGTCCGGTCGTGAGCAAAAGCCGGCGTATCCTTTGATTGCATCGCGCTAATACTCCAGGGTCATGAGAAATTCAGCTATTAGCCAAATCATCTCTGAGGCCAAAAGCAGGATGATGATCCATTCCAGCTTGTGCCCATAACGAGCATCGCGAAACTCACCGAGCCGCTGGCTCGCCATTTCGTAGACATGTTCAAAGACTTCAATTTGGCTATCGACCGATGCGCAGCGAGCTTCGATGCGAGTCTTTTCGCGAAGCTCTTCACCCAACTTTTGTGCAGCGACCGAAATTTGAGATCCGGGATGATACAAACGCGATTCAATCCGAACATGACGCATACGCCTTTCTAGCGTCTGCTCCATGCGGTTTGCAACGATTTCATTTCGCACCAGATCGCGATCCGAAACCTGAAAGGCCAGCCGTCGATCTTGATTCAGGTCAGACCAACCGGCATCAAGTTCAGATTCAATCTTGCGAAGTTCTTTTTCGAAATAGTGGAATTCAACGAGCGCCGTCAGCATTGAGTTTATCTGATCGCGTTCGCACCGAAGTACCATTCGCCCAGGCCGCCAGTTGACTTCCGTTGTTCGGTACTTGACCATCACTCGAGTTTGCGTCGAAACGATGTCGCCAGAGTCAAGCCAGTTGTTCAGACCCTCGGGCGTAGGTGAGTTACCGACGGTTGAATCCAACGGCAGGATCATCACTTCCATCGATTCTAGCCAATATGGGTCCTGGATCGAGATCGACGAGCATACTGCATAACGCAGCGATGGATCTGTGAAGGTCATCAACACGGACGTTTGAGCGTTCATCGCGCCCAACTGGTCAATTTGTTCCACAAAGCAGATGCGACGCAAATCGAAATCGGAAGTGGGATTGGCATCGAGGCCAACCAACGGCAAAGGAGGCTGACTCATTCAAGAGCCTCATCCTCAATCGTCCGAGCAATCGACAAATGAGATACCTTAGCAGCTTGTTCTTCCATTTCAGCTGTCAGCCATTCGGCCACGTAGTCCGCAGAATCGAGAACGCCATTGAGGGTTGAATCAAAAAGATAGTCGCCGACCACAAAAAGGTGCGGATGCTGCTTGGGTTCTGGCAGGTGTCTTGAGTCCATGTCCAACGGAGGTAATCCAGCAGGCAAGCCGTTAACCGAACCAATCCAACGATGCACACGTCCCTCCAGAAATAGCCCTCGTCCGTGCCTGAGTGACGATGGTAGGGAGTCGAGAATGATCGGGATCAAATCTACGTCGCTGCAATTGCATAACGTTAAGGCCGCTTCGCCAGCAAGCAGCCAGCCGAGAACGCCCGACGAATCGTGGTCGTTACGCGACGACTCGTCGTACAAACAGCATCCGCCGAAAGCGTCCAACATGAAGTAGGAGTCTTGCAATTGACTTCTCCAGAACGGCTCTTGGAACAGCAAAGTGACCCGAAGGTAATGAGCCGGGTAGTCGTAGTACACGTGATGCCGATGCATCGCTTCCTCTAGGAGTTCTCCACCCCATTGGATGACTGGCAGCCAGTTGTTCGGTAATGCCACGACGACATAGTCGTACTCCCTCGAGGTCTGTATCGCATCTTTCCGAGAGACGACGCGCAGGCGCGCCTTCCCAGCTTGTTCGACGCGAACGACCGGCTCGTTCAACCGAATTTCCGCGGATATTCTCGCGGCCAGTTCCTTCGGCAGTTGTTCGATACCGCCATCAATAGTGTATAGACTCATGTATTCCGGATGATTCATTAAATAGTTCTGCAAGCCATAGTGCGCGTTGGTTTGATGCGGCTCAGTCGCCAGATCGCTGTGCAGAAGCGTCTGGAGGTAGTGGCGTGCCGTCTCATCAGGAACTGACGCAAGGAGCGTATCAAACTTCTTGTTCAGCATGGGGTCAGTGACATGATCTTGCCAATCGGAATCGTAATAGGCGCGGGGACTCATCCAATGCCGAGCTTGCTCATCAAAGGCTTTTAGCGCAAGCCAAGTCTTGTCGCCAAATGCTCGACGCGTATCCCCCAAATCATGGAGTATATGGTCACCCATCATTACCGACGAAAATGTAGAGGACGCCTTTAACGGCCTAACAGAAAGTCCCAGTTCATCGATCAACTCTCGCAAAGGATCGTCGCCTATGGCCGAGTAGTCATAGAGTTCTGCCGCCCCAGCCTCATACGCCGCGGGAAGGAGTGAAAACTGCTTCGATTGAATTTTTCCGCCGATTCGCGGGCCAGCCTCGTAGAGGGTGATTTCGAACGCCACAGTGCATTGTTTCTGCAATTGGTAGGCCGTCATCAAACCGCCTGGGCCTCCGCCAATGATCGCAATCCTAAACGTCATATTTTGGACGATTCCAATTTCTTCCATGCCCCTGATTTATTAGATTGGAGCACAACGTAGACGAAGTTCCGCTGTAATAATTGCCAATAGTAATGTACCGACGGCAAGTGATTTTGTTCCACATCCATTTTCTCAGGAAGCCCAAAAAATATGCTGATCTTCGTGCGGAATGAAGGCTTGTGGATGGTACGGCACGATGCGAGGCGTATAGTGATTTGCAGGGCGATCGGCGGGAACCGACCCTGAAAACGAATACCCGTTCACAGCTCCAACGATCGCATTGGTCATTTGCATGTCGGAAACATGCCCAGCATGATCGTCGATGGGATCCGCGTAAAGTTGTACACGCACCGACTCGGATTGCATGTCGCCCAACCACGCCTGAACGTCGAATTTCCAATTCTCACCAAGTCGTTCGACCATCAATTCCCCCAATCTCATACCACGCCAATTTTCCTGGACTTGTTTATGCCATTGCTCGAGGCACTTGGCCATTTGAGCCGCATCGGCCACGCGTAACTCATAGGCTTCGGCGGCAGGTTGGTAGGCCGATGCGACATACTCTTTTAACATACGGTTGCTGCTAAACTGTTCCGTTAGCATGCTCATGCTGTCTCGGATTTTCTGTACCCACCTGAGCGGAATGGCCTTCGCGTCGCGCGCGTAGAAATCGGGGACGATTTGTCGCTCCAATAACTCGTAAAAGTGCCTGGCATCTTCGCAATCGTGATCTGGCCCGTGGGCCTGCTGATTTCCTATCGCCCAGCCAAGCTCTGGACGATAGGCTTCATCCCACCAGCCATCCAGCACCGAAAGCTGTAGGCCTCCGTTTACGACCATTTTCATCCCGCTCGTACCGCAGGCTTCAGCTGGACGGCGCGGTGTGTTTACCCACACGTCGATGCCCATCGCAAAATGCTGTGCCAGCTTGATGTCATAATCCTCCAGGAATACGAATCGGTCCTGAAGTTCCGGACGCGCGGCAAATTGCGCCATGGCCTGAACCATGGATTTGCCATGTTCGTCATTGGGGTGCGCTTTCCCAGCCACAATGAACTGCACTGGGCAGTCCGAACTCGTGAGCATTTGAGATAGCCTCGCGGGATCTTGAATCACCAAGTTAGGTCGCTTGTACTCGGTGAATCTGCGCGCAAAACCAAGTGTTAGCGCGTTTGGGTTCAGAACGTGTTGCGATTGCCGAATTTGTTCTTCGGAACCTCTGCGACGTCGAACCTGATGCTCTAGCCGACGACGGACATACTCGATCAACAATTCACGCGAGCGTGCGCGGAATTCCCACAATTCGAGATCGGTTACACCGCGGATGTCCTTCGTTGAGGCTTGCAGGTTATCCGCCCATCGTCCTGGCCCACGATAAGCTGTCCGCCATAATCGATTGGCAACCAACGAGTCCCAAGTCGGTACGTGAACGCCGTTGGTAATGTGCTTGATGGGCACGTCTCGTACGGGCCAGCCCGGAAACTGTTCCCGAAACAATTCGCGACTGACTTGTCCATGCAAGCGCGACACGCCATTGACGTGGCATGAGCCGCGTAGAGCCAACATGGCCATATTGAACGGCTCGTTTGGATCTAGAGGGTTGCTTCGCCCCAGTGACAATAGTTGGTTCATCGAGATGCCCAAGGTGTCGGCAAAGGGCTGCGCGTATTTTGAAAACATTTCCGGTGCGAACTTGTCAAATGCGGCCGCAACCGGCGTATGAGTGGTGAATACATTGCCTGCCCGGGTAGCGCGCAGTCCGACCTGGAAAGGCAACTGATGGCGGCGCGAGAAACTCGCGGCCCGCTCCACAATCGCGAAAGCCGCGTGCCCTTCGTTCAAATGACACACGTTGCATTCCATCCCCAATCGCTCTAGCAGGCGCCATCCACCTATCCCAAGAACCATTTCCTGGAGCATGCGCTTGTCCTGGCCCGCATCGTACAAACTAGCGGTGATACCCCGATCCCAGGGGCCGTTCATGGGGTGGTTGCTATCGAGCAAATACAGCGTTACGCGTCCTACCCTAGCGGACCAAACGCGCAACAGAAGCTTGCGCCCGGGCAACTCAATTTCAACCTTAGGCCAACTGCCATCGGCTGTCACCACTGGTAGCACAGGTAGGCTGCCCGGGTCGTTGAAAGGGAGCGCCTGCAACTGCCAACCATCTTCGCTCAAAACCTGGTGAAAGTAACCCTGCTGGTACAGTAGCCCCACGCCGATGAGAGGTACGTCTAGATCACTTGCACTCTTCAAGTGGTCCCCTGCCAGGATCCCGAGTCCGCCGGAGTAGATGGGTAACTCCTCACCCAACCCGAATTCCATGCTGAAATAGGCGACCGATTTTAACTTGGAGCCTCGGTGTTCTTCTCGAAACCACCCTGGAGTTCGCAGGGCTTGTTCGCGACGAGCCAACCATTCCTCCAAGTCACTCATCAGCTGAGTCTCATTGGACAGGGCGTCGAGTCGGTCCTGCGCGACATTTTGCAGAATGACATACGGATTGTTGATGCGTTCTGCCGTTTCCGCATCCAGATATCGCCAAATGCGGGCCAGTAGCTGACTGCCGGTTAAACGTAGGTCGAGAGCTAGCTCCTCCAGTCGCTCCAAGTTCGCAGGCAACAGACGCTTTTTGTCGCTAACCATGTTTCATTCCAAATATGCAAATCCAAGGTATTTGTCGCCTTTTGCTCCTAGGCTGTGAACTTATTCGCAAGGAGCCCATCATCGTGTGGCACGTCCCTGAGTTTACGAAGGGCGCGGGAGTCGCTAGTACCATTTGCCACAGTTCCCACGCCCACGCTTCGCTTTGGGCGTGCCACACGCAAATTGTCGCCTTTTGCTCCGCAAAAGTGCTTTAGCGAGACGCACTTTTGCGGAGCAAAAGGCGACACTGGTTGCGTTAGTTACGCATGGTGATTCACCGTTTGGAAACAGGCTCGGACTTTCGCAACCAGTTGAGGTGTCGTCAGTTTATCGGCCGTCTCGACGAGTAGGATGTGCTTCCGCATCTCTTTATTCGTGATCCGCTTGTCTAACTCCCCCTTGGCTTCGCCTGGTCCAAGAATGACGATTCCATCAGCGTGCTCAAACTGCTGAATGACCTGATCGTAATAGGTGTTCAAGTGATTCGAAAACTTTCTATCTCGCTTGTCACCAGCCACAACGTCCTGAGAACCGTGAGATGAACCCGACCCCGAGCCTCCCGCGTCTCGCACGTGCTTTTCCACGTCCGATTCGATTTCATGGACAACTTCGGCTCCATTATCAAAACTAACCAAAATCGCCTTGCGATGGTCGATCCAAACACCCATTTTACCAGCCACGATCACTCTCCTTGTACGACGAAAACACTAATCTTCTAAATAAGTGCTGCAATTTGCATACCGAATTCATTTGTGACGAAAGCGGCTTGAGAAGCGAGGTGATCTGTGCGAATCTGACAATATGGAACATAGTTGTGCCGGAAATGCACATCTCGAGAGATTCCACGCAATTCGCCAGGTCATTGACAGGGAATCGCTCCGGAAATCAGCCGACAAGCTGGATAGCATCCATGCTCGCAACATTCTTCAATCCAAGGAGACGAAAATGATTCTTATTAGAAAATCGGACAAACGAGGTCGCGGCGATCATGGTTGGCTGAAGTCATTCCATACATTTTCGTTCGCCGGTTATCGCGATCCCGCGCACATGGGGTTTCAATCGCTCCTTGTGATGAACGAAGATCGAGTCGCTCCGGGGCAAGGCTTTGGAACGCACGCTCACGACAATATGGAAATCATTTCCTACGTGCTCCAGGGCGGATTAGAGCACAAAGACAGCATGGGTAATGGCGAAGTGCTTCGTCCTGGCGAGTTTCAATGCATCTCAGCTGGCAGCGGAATCACGCACAGCGAATTCAATCCGTCGGCAACCGAACAAGTTCACTTTTACCAAATCTGGTTGCTGCCCAACGTCCGCAACACAACACCTACTTATCAGCAGAAGCATTTTGAGATCGCGGATAAACGAGATCAATTGCGTTTGGTTGCTTCTCCGGACGGTCGTGATGGTTCATTGAGTGTCAAACAGGATGCATATGTTTATCTATCGCTTCTATCGCCAGGTAAACAGATAGGCTATTCGATACCAAAGAATCGACATGTCTG
Source organism: Pirellula sp. (assembly GCA_031374925.1). Lineage (GTDB taxonomy): Bacteria > Planctomycetota > Planctomycetia > Pirellulales > Pirellulaceae > JBKCUI01. The sequence goes on from JANMHA010000145.1 coordinate 13,991, forward strand.
GTTGCAAGTCTTGTCCGGAAGATTAGAGCTCAATGGACAATCGCTCGATGGTGGGGATGGAGTTGCGGTCACACTCGAACCGGAATTGTCGCTTGTCGGAAAAGAAGAAGCAGAGTTCATGCTCTTTGACCTTCTATGATAGATAACGCGAACTATTCACGAGAAAGTTTTTTGGAACGTTGCACTCGTGAAAGTTCTTGAAAGCGATCCCATTCCCCCTTGGACGCTCAATAAGCAAGTTCCGCGTTCGCTTGAGCTGATCGGCATGCGATGTTTAGAGAAGAAAGCGGAAGATCGCTACTCGTCGGCTCTGGAGGTGGCCGCCGATCGCCATGAGTGCTTTGTGCGGATCGTTGTCGGGTAGCAAGAAACTGGAGTCGATGATTGCAAGGTTTTGGTTATGTGCCGATGCTGTGGTTGAGCGGGAGCTTGCCTCCCCTCGACCTTGTTTTGGCGTCCTACGTTGCACGCTAACCGCCGGACTCCGCTCCCGCCTCGACCGCGTTAGGCGGTCGAGGCGGGAGCGGAGTCCGGTAATTTAAGGTCTGAGCCGCACTTTTAGTACGCCAAAACGGCGTCCGTCGGAGTCAAGCTCCGATCGGACGAAAATGCAGAGGTCCGTTGGAGTCGGGGTTGATTCTCCTTCCTTGCACACTGGCTTTGTTTCTCAGGGGCAAAAGGATAGCTCTGCGTCTGCCCGAAACGGCCCGGGCGATTCAACTTACATGATTCGAGACCGCAAAGAAGCTCAAACCGGACCGGCAAAACGTCATCCAAGACTGGCAGTCCTTTGCTGGATACATCAAGTAGCGACACTCAGTGCAAGTCGATCAGGATCGTTCCGCAGCCTGGAGCGTCCTTTGCAAGTGCTTGATGCACCAGAAGCCTCTTTCCGCTGGCAGAAAAGTCGATACTCGAGATTGCTCCTCGGCCATCACGCGCATGTAGCACCCCGAGGAATCGCAGGTCCTTTGCATTCCATAGACGCACCTCCCCCTCAGCCGTACCCGACAGAAGAATCTTTCCGTCCGGAGAAATGGCGAGCGCGGTTACATCGACTGAGTTTGACGTTGAATCCAAAGGCTCGAGCGAATGAGCACACTCGGCAAGCATTATCCCTGATGGGCTTCGTGCTTCGATGCGTCCCTCCGCATAGCCACAGTGGATGACGTGTTCATCGGCATTCAACAATGCGCTCAGTCTGCGTCGGCCCGTCCAGAGCACTTTCTCTGTCCTTTCCATAGGACGCAAGGCATAGAATTCCTCGGACAGTCCGCCGTGCAGGATTGCTTCCGCAGACAATCCAAGACTGATTACGGTAGACGATCGAATCGTAGTGGAATTTGAAATGGTCCTTACCTTCGTTGTCGCTGGATCAACTGTCGGGTCATTGCACGACCACTCCCAGAGTTCAACTTGTTCATCGTCGCGAAGAATTGCCAAATGCTTGCCAAGGACATCCATCTGCAAATCGTTCAACACTCGCCATGATGGACTGGGCTGGCTGCTTCCCTTTTGCTCACGCACCACTTTGAAACTCGGCAAGGCCACCAAAGCGACATCGCCGTTTTCCCAACCAACGCCTAGGAATTTGCCATCCGATGCCAGAACGAGCTTGCGCAACGCGGCTGGACGCTGGCCGATGGAATGCTCGACTTCTCCTGTCTTCAGATTGAATGCAACGAGGCTGCCGTTAGCGCATCCTAGAAAGGCTACGTCACCGTTATGCGTCAGCTTGGTTACACGCACGGAGTTTCCTTGCCACAATGGGGTCTTGAAAAAGCGATGATTCACATCGCTAAATACGACCGATCCGTCATCGGCGCCACTGACAACACGTGAGTCGTCTGAGATAGCCACAGCCGACACGCTGGCCGCATGTGGAACGGTATGGTAATGGTGAAGAATTTTCAGTGGCCAATTCGCTTGGATAAGTTCTTCCTTGGGAGGGACCGTCTCGAGATTCCATGACAAAGTCCCTCCATTACGCAAGCCCGCGACCAAGTAGTTTCCGTGCGGCGAGAACGCAATCCGTTGTGTTCCGCCAAACGGTTGTGAGAGCACGCAGCGGGTAACCGAAAGATCGCTAGTCATTAAAAGTTCTACTTCGGGTCGATGAAAGTAACTGATCGCAATCCATCGCCCATCCGGTGACCATACCACATGGTGCGGTTGATCCGGAAACGTAACTTCTTGAAGAATTTTCCCGCTGGCCGTATCGTATCGTCGCAACTGATGACGTCCGGAATAAATTACGATTTCCGCTCCGTCTGGCGAAAACGCGACTTCGTCGTTTCGGCGATCTGATTCAAAAACGGTCACTCTTTTAGATGAGTTCAGCGACTGCAATTGGATCGGTCCATAACGGCAACCGATGGCCAAGCTTTCGCCACCGGGTGAAAAAGCCAAACTCTCGACTGTACTTTGGAATCCAACAAACCTCTTCCGCTCAATCCAGTCCTCCCATTCGATGACGAGGACGGAATTCAAATGAATGTCGCTCATTCGAGGCAATGAAGTTGTGTAACCGATAGCGAGTCGTTTGCCGTCCGCCGTGCAGGCAAGTGCGGCGATGCTGGCGCTATTCCCTATTGCCTTTTCACTCATCATTTTCCCAGACAGACTGTCGTGAAAACGCAGTAGTCCATCCTCGCCGGCAGTAATCACTATGTCATGATGCGGAACGATTAGAACCTCATGCACGGCACCTCGATGAAGTGATACGGGTTGAGTTGCGTTAGCCATTGCTTGAAGCATTTGAAAGTCCGTTGCCAACGGTAGGGTATCAGACGCATAGGTTTTTATTTCGTTTGCGATCTTGCGAGCTTCCGCAAATTGGCCTCGTTGCAACGCCTCATAGCCTCGCGGCAGATCGGCGTGATAAGCTGCCATGAGAGCATGTTGCTCGTTGGTTTCTGCCTTGAGACGCTGTTGATTGGCATCCTCTTTTGCCAAGCTCGCTATGTCGATTGCCTCCTTCGCGTTTTGCTCATTCCGTCGCGATTCTACCAATGCCTTTTGCAGTTCTTCTTGACGAAGGGTGAGTTGACCATTGGAACGCGTTAAGAAAATTGAGGCGGCCGTGGCAAGGCAGATGATCCCCACGACCATAGCTGTAAGTATTGGAGAGTTGCGCACTACGTGGATGCATTCCTCCCAGACGGGGCGGGGACGAGCGAGCACGCTTCGACCGGATTTCCACAAACGCAAGTCGTCCGCTAAGGCCTGTGCGGACGCATAACGCTCGCCAGCTTTCATGGACATGCACTTACAACAGATCGCCTCCAAATCCCGAGGGACTCGCGGAACGAGCGCACGCACGCGTGTTGGTGTCTTAGTGCAGATGTTATTCATCAGCTCCATTGCCGTCGCACCTTGATGAGGAAGCTGCCCCGTTAGCATACGGTAGAGCATGACACCCAGTGAATACACATCGCAGGTGGCTTCGCCCACTCGGTCGCCGCCACGGATCTGTTCGGGAGCCATGAAGTCGAGAGTACCTGCAATTTCATTCGTTAGCGTTCCAGATGCTGGATCTCGCAAATCGCGGACCAGTCCAAAGTCGGTGAGTCGTGGGGTGAAACTGAGTTGCTCATGCAGGTCTTCGTTCGGAGCCAACAGCACATTGGATGGCTTGATGTCTCGATGCACTATTCCACGACCATGAGCATGCGCGACTGCATCCGTTACCTTCAACGTGATTTCCGCTGCTAGGTCGAATGCGACTGCGCCATTCTGTTCCCGCAGCCATGTGTTCAGAGTCGGGCCTTCGCAAAACTCCGTGATCAGGCAAAGGAACAAACCTTCGCTAATCACTTCGTAGAGCGGAATGATATTCGGATGACTAAGTCGCGCGACGGCCCGAGGTTCACGCAAATGGATGCCTGTGACATCATCCCCCTCGATCTGGCGGCGAGGAATGACTTTGATCGCAACGTCCCGTTGCAAGACTTCATCATGAGCTCGATAGACCGTGCCGCAGCCACCTTGTCCAATGGCCGCGACAATACGAAAACGTTCCGGTAGTACGGGTAAGTCCGAGGAGCCATCGGTTGGCCGATTGGGAGTCTTTTCGCGATGCTTTCCCAAGGTGTCGTGCAGCAGTCGAAAGACGGATGCCAATTCGGCATGTCGCGAGCCCGAGTCGATAGGCTGTGGTATTCCTTGGCATATGCTGGCATCGAGCGCTTCCGCAAGCAGCGCCTCTTCATCGGAGAAGTCGATCGGCTCTTGCTCAGCGTCCGGGTTCATGAAACAAGGGACCTTAGTTGGTTTTGCAAAAGCTTGCAGGCATTTAGCCAACGTCGTCGGCAGGTGGAGATTGGAATCTTGAGCTCTAACCCGATTTGCTCGAAGGTAAGCCCGCCTGAGTATCGCATGAGGACGACTTCACGCATGTCCGGAGGAAGCGCATCCATTGCATGGATCAAAGCCAATGCATCTTCCTCGACCATCACATGGACGCTCGGTGTGTCGTTGTCGACGGTGTCCCATAATCCGCATTTGGCTCGTTCGGCTTGGAGTCCGAGTTTGCGCTGATAGGATCGGAAACGCCGTATTCCATCGGTGATGCGGTTGCGAGCGATTTCAAAAATCCAAGCTCGAAATTCCGTTTCCGAAGAACCTTCGAATGCATGGGCGCTTTTGCTAGCGGACAGCAAAACACTCTGGACGACGTCGGAAGCGCCGTATTGGCGTCGAACCTCGTTTGGAAGTCTTGCGTTGACAAACGCTTCTAGAAATCCATGGTCGGCACCAAGTTCTTTAACGCGGGCTGTCGAGTCCCAATGCGGGCGATCGCGATCGCGCCCAATAGGGTTTTGGCATTGCATTTCCGAATGGTATCCAGCAAGTGAACCTGGCATCGGAGGTCTCTACGATTGAGGGGGTGGTTTCATTCGTGACTGAAGTGAGGCAGCTTACCGTATTAACATAACTAAACGCAAACGAAACATCCAGTGTCGCGGTTGAAGTGAATTGGTAGCGACGGGAGAGCGAGGCTCCTGCCGAGCTTGCGTTCGTTCCCATGCTCCAGCTTCGCCGCGAGTTGAAAACAAAGAATCTATTAGATGCAAATTTCGCGATTGCGCGTTTTTTTTCAGTTCGAGCTCCGTCTTGCAATGCGACGCGGGATGGAATCGTAAGCACCGACGCATGAGTTTATTCGTTTAACCGCGTGCCCATCGGGCCGCGAGCACTGAAAAACGCGGGGCGATGGCCACGCGGTTAAACGAGATTTCGAGTCTTTTTTGTTTGCTTTTTTGAATTCGTGGTTTTTTTGTCCGTCGCGTCCGTCGTCATTAGTGGTCGACAGTAAACGGGCCTAAACCATCCGATTAGGCGAGGGTCAGAAAGCCTTAACGGAGAACACAACCATTACAAGAGTTGCACGCATGTTCCACACGCAGATGAATACTATTTTTGCCTTATTGGTCTTGGTAAGCAGCTCAGTGGCGTTTGCCGATATCGTCATTCGTCCCCCTGGGCTGAATGATGGTGACCAGTATCGGTTGGTCTTTGTGACGAGCGGCACTCGAGATGCTCAGTCTTCGAACATCGCAGACTACAACAGTTTTGTTACGGCTCAAGCTGCGACGAGCGTGGATTTGGTTTCGTTAAATACGAGCTGGAATGCAATCGGCTCCACCAGCACGGCAGACGCCCGAGATAATACGGGTACCAATCCTTTAGCCGTGGGTGTTCCTATTTATAGGCTAGACGGAACATTGGTTGCGGCAAACAACGCTTCCTTTTGGGGTGGTTCTCTGGCAGCCCCCATTCGTTTCAATCAGTCGGGTGGGCAAGAATCTGCGAGCGTCTTCACCGGTACTGGACCTGATGGAACTTCAAATGGCATATTCCAGCTTGGTACCGCAGATGCTCAGCAACTTGTGTACGTTGGCGACCCTGATAGCGTTGGATCTCCGTGGACAGCTTTAGCCTGGTCTTCGCCTGGAGCCAATCGAGGGTTCTACGCGATGTCTGGCGTGATTACTGTGACTGCGGTTCCCGAGCCGAGCTCGTTCATCCTGTTGGGAGTAAGCGTACACGAGGCGGCGGGAGACTTTCCGGCTGGCGAGGCCGAGCCCTGCCCGCCTGACCCAACGGCAACCCGGGTTACCCCTTCATTGACTTCCTAAGCTGGCTCCGAACGCGACGCTTGGCCGCTTGCTCCAAC